>CAZMDL010000061.1:0-5394 GCA_964565285.1 uncultured Candidatus Saccharibacteria bacterium | reverse complement strand
ATGGCTCTTGCTTCCGCTTGTCTTTGGACATCGGCTGGCTACAGAATTGAGTATGGTAGAGTCATGAACCCAGACAACGTAGATAATATTACTCAACTTATGAGTTTTACTATTGCTATGGCGCCATTTATTATGGCTGTTGTAGGTTCAGCAACTCACACGAGTAAAATCAAGAACTTAGAAGCTGAAAAAGCTTTTAATAATGATTTAGATGAGTTGGTAAAAACTGATGCAATCCTTTCTACTCTAGAAGCAAATTTAATTTCATTAGAAGCAAAACGTAATGCTGATTTAGATTTAGTAGAACAAGAATATACAAATTCTGTTCTACAGGCTAAATTAGACAAACAGGCAAAGGATGATCAAGATTTACTCGCTTTCGAGTCTGAGGAATCTTTATTTGAGGAATTGTTTTTAGAAGCTGAAAAAGCTTTTAATGATAATAAAGAAAGTAAAGAAGAACTAATAAACTCTAAAGCAGTTTTTGACAACTTTTTTCAAAACCTTGAAGACCGCTTAGACGAAATGTCTAAGTGTGCTTCTGAAGAAGCTGGCACAAAAGCAAGGCTTCTTAATGCTAAAAATAAGTTCAACAATTTAAAATCAAATTACGAAGATGAAATTAAATAAGTTTTTTATCGGATTACTTTTTGTAGTGATCTGTAGCTGTGGTTCATCGAATGAATCTCAGCATGACATTGCTATCCTTGTGGATAATACAGAGAAAGATTCAACAAGAAAAGATTTACTTTCACCCGAAGGTATTTTGCACTTAATGAAATCTTCTTACGGTACGGTTACATTTCATGCGATTAATGCGACGACCTTAAATAAAGACGAAGAAATATCTTTGTCTGGTGGTCCTTCTGGTGAGACAGATTTCCAAAAAAAGCGTCGTGTTGATAATTTCAGTAAGAAATTACTAGAATTATAGCATAAGTATTTAGGACCAGCTATCGGTACAGATGCATCAAACATATATGAACCATTGTGTAAATCTCTGAATACTTTAAGTGAAAGTGATGCCGATCAGAAAACATTAATTGTGATTTCTGACATGATTGAAAATTCTCCTCATGGAAATTTTTATAAGCATGACAAATCTTTTGAAGAAATTCAAAAGCAGTTAGACAGCACTTGTAAGGTACATAGGCCTAAAAATGCTTCTGACATCAGAATCATAATAGTTTTTGATCCAAAAGGAGATGTTCGCATGGAAGCAAAGCATGATTATGCAATGGAAATTTGGGATAAAATCTTCAAAAAAATGAAGGTTAAGTACCAAGTAGTAACCAATCTATAGTTATGGGAAAGCATGAAAAAGAAGCTATGAAAAAGCTTCGTACGATCATGCCTGATTTATACAAATTGCAATCTGAATTAAAAAATACTCAAGATTCTTTAAAGGATCTTAAGTATTATAAAAAATTTAGAATAGGTATCGATGCTCCTAGTATTATACCTTTGCATGAAATAGAGAAATTTGCTGTATATATAGTTGAGTCTAAAAATAAGTTATTTCATTTTAAACAAAAGTTTAATGAAAATAATTTACCTCAAGATATACGCCAAATTTTTATTTCGATAATTGTCCAATTAGGCTCGGTTGAATCTACAACATCAGAAGTTGTCATAAAAGATGGTAATGTAATTATTAGGCGTAACAGCACATGGCGTAAAAGTACCTTATGGGTAAAAGAAAGATGGGATAAGCCACAATTCCCATACAAAGTAAAAGCTGATTACTCAATAGCTGCTTACGGTTTTATGACAAGGTTTTCTGTGTTGATTGAATACATTGATTCATTGAAATCAATGTTGGCATAACATTTGTTAAAGTCAGTTTTTTATAAAAACCCCGTCTGTTTATTCAGATGGGGTTTTGTTTTTTTAATTAGTAATATCTTTTGGGTTTGCAAAAGTATATCCCTTACTTTCTATTGTGGTTAGTAATTCATCTAAGAATTCTAGTGTCCATGGATGTTCATGAAGTAATAAGATTTCACCAGGATGTAAATCTTTCAGAACATTCTGCATAAAGACTTCTTTCTTTTTTGTTTTTTTGTCCCAATCAAGCGCAGCACCAGACCAGTTCATAAATATCATATTATCTTTTTTTACAAGATTACGTGCATAAGGTGTACTTACACCAAAAGGTGCGCGGAAAAATAGGGGATTTTGCCCTGTAATTTTTTTGATTAATTCTGAATTACTTTCTATTTCTTTCTTTGTTTTTTCTTCAGAAATCTTTTTAAGATTTAGGTGGCTCCAAGTATGATTACCTATTGTTTGTCCTCTTTGGTATATTTCACTGATCGTATTTGGTGCATCTTTATTGTGTGTACCATTTATAAAAAAAATAGCTTTTATGTTGTGTTTATCTAGTACATCGATCATTCCTTTTGTGTATTTTGTAGGGCCATCATCGATAGTTATAAGTATCACTTTTTTATTTGTTTTAATATCGTTTGGAATAAGATTAAATTCTTTACTTATATGGTAGCCAGGTTTTATTTTTGTATCAGCGTAAACTAATTCATTTATTCCAATGAATATTATGGCTGTTAATATTATGATTTTGAAAGTATTTTTCATTTTTATACAAATAAATAGTCGATAGTTTTTTTATTCATGTCTGCTCCTTTAACTTTGATTGAAACTTTATCTCCTAGGCTATATTTACGTTTAGTTTTTTTACCTATTATCGACATGTGTTTTTTGTCGAATGTGTAATAATCATCACCAAGTTCACGCATGCGGATCATTCCTTCACATTTTGTTTGTTTTTCTTCTACATATAATCCCCATTCAGTAACTCCTGTTATTACTCCTTCAAATTTCTCTCCAATACGAGTCGACATAAATTCAACTTGTTTGTATTTTATACTTGCACGTTCTGCTTCGGCAGCTTCCTTTTCACGTGCTGATGCTTCTATACTCATGGCTTCATATTCATGGAAACGTTCTTTTGGTATTATTTTTTCATTTAAATAATCTTGAAGTAGTCGGTGAACTATCACATCAGGGTATCTACGAATTGGAGAAGTAAAATGTGTATAAAATTTAAATCCAAGACCCCAATGCCCAATATTTTTTGTAGAGTAGATTGCTTTTGCCATTGTGCGTATGATTGCAGTATGTACTGTATCGCGAAGGGGACTTGTCTCGAGTTTTTTGATTAAGAGATTTATTTCATCTGCTGGAATTATCCCATCTTTAAGTTGTACATGATATCCAAGTTTTTTAAGAAAGAAAACCAAATCTTTCATTTTATCTTTATTTGGTAAATCATGAATACGATATAAGAAAACTCCATAATCTCCTTTTTTCTTTGGCGACATATACTCTGCAACCTTACGGTTTGCAAGAAGCATAAATTCTTCAATCATTTTGTGTGTATCTCCGCGGTGTTTTGTGTACACAGAAATAGGTACTCCTTTTTCATCTAATTTAAATTTTACTTCATCTTGGTCTAGTGATATTGCACCATCTTGGAATCTTTTTTTAAGTAATTTCTTTGCAATATTATTCATGGTATTCAACTCATAGAAAAATTCACCATCTCTATCATCAAGTACTTTTTGTGCATTTTCATAAGTGAATCTTTTATCTGAATGTATTATTGTTTTACCGAACCATTCTTTGTGAACAATTCCATTTTTATCAATTTCAAATATCGATGAAAAAGTTAAACGATCTACATTTGGTTTTAGACTACAAAGGTCATTTGAAAGTTGTTCTGGAAGCATGGGAATTGTACGATCCACAAGATATACTGATGTACCTCGATGGCGCGCTTCTTCATCAAGATGAGTTCCTGGTACTACGTAGTGTGATACATCTGCAATATGAATACCAATTTCAAATAAATCTTTTGAAATTTCTTTAAATGAGATTGCATCATCAAAATCTTTTGCATCTTCGGGGTCAATAGTAAAAGTTGTAGTATCTCTCATATCTTTACGATTTGATAGATCTTTTTCTGTAATACCTTTTTCTTCTATTGTTTGAGCTTCTTTTTCTACAAGAATAGGGAATAATGCATCGAATCCTTTTTCAAGTGCGATGGCCTCCATTTCTGCGTTATGTTCCATTGGTGCACCTAAAACTTTTGTTACTTCACCTACGGGTGATTTTTTTGCATCTTTCCAGTCTGTAATAGTTACAAATATCTTTTGCCCTATTTTTGCTCCGTTTAATTTTGATTCAGGGATTATAATATCGGCATACATTTTTAAATCACTTGGAAGTAGGAAATAAGTATCGTGCTCTTTTTCTAAAACTCCCGCATAGCCTTTTTTTGAACGACGAAGAATTTCTAAGACCTCACCTGTTTGAATCTTGTCTTTCGCTTTTGGATGGAGCATTACCTTTACTATGTCTCCATGACAAGCTGTATGAAGAAAACTATGTTCAATTTCTATGGTTTCTTCTTCTCCGCGAATTCTTACTGTCCCGTAACCTTTGCTAGATATAGAGATAATGCCTTCTTTGTATCTATTTCCAATAAGTTCTGTTTTTTTATTATTTGTAGTTTTTTTCACAAAAATAGTATAGCATAAATATCGTATTTGACCTTTTTAGGGCTTTCTGTTAGTATATGTCTTATGTTAAAAATCAGATTACAAAGAACAGGACGTAAGAATGACCCAAGTTTTCGGGTACTTTTGACTGACTCAAAAAACTCAGCTAAGAGTGGTAAATTCCTAGAAATCCTCGGTTCATACAATGTGAAGATTGGCGAAGTACTTTTAAAAGGTGATCGTATATCTCATTGGATGAAAAATGGTGCTCAGGTTTCTGATACTGTTCACAACTTCTTAGTAACACAAAAAATAGTAGAAGGTAAAAAGAAAAATGTGCTTTCAAAAAAATCTCCTACTAAAAAGCGTAAAGAACTAAAGCAAGGATAAATTATATATAAAAAGAGACTGTTGTATCCACAACAGTCTCTTTTTATATATGGTGTTTTTATGATATAGTAATTGTATGCAATTGTGTCGACTCAATTGCGAAGATATTAAGAATAAAACTAGAAAAGAAATATATGACAGATGATAAAGGATTCCTAGAATACGTCGTAAAAGCATTGGTTGATAATCCAAACGATGTTAAAATCGATCGTACAGTAGATGAGATGGGCGTACTTATTACTATGACAGTAAATCCTGCCGATATGGGTAAGATTTTTGGTCGCCAAGGTAATACAGCAAAAGCTATCCGTACACTACTTCGCGTAATTGGTAGGAAGAACAATGCTCGTGTTAATCTTAAGATTAATGAACCAGAATGGGGTTCTACACATGTAGCTTCTATGCCACAATGTGAGGCGTCATGAAGTGTATATGCAGCTCTCGAAGGTTTAAAAGGAATATTAAAACAGAAAAATCACAA
>CAZMDL010000060.1:0-6340 GCA_964565285.1 uncultured Candidatus Saccharibacteria bacterium | reverse complement strand
AAAAGTCTGAAAGATAGTAAAATAAACACTACCGCTTTTTGGCACACCACCTTTTTTGCGAATATCAAAAGGATTGATGCGCACTAAGGCATCTTTATCAAAAGCAGAAAAAGCATTGAAGGCTTGATCAGCTAATATATTTCTATCAGCTAAGAATAATATACGAGGTCTGCGAACACCATCTCGTTTTAAAGTCCAACGAGATTGAAAAAGTTTCCAAGCTATTTGGAAAGCCACGGTCGTCTTTCCGGTACCAGTAGCCATAGTCAATAAAATTCTCTTTTTTTCTTCGGCAATAGCATTTAAAACATTATTAATAGCGATCTCTTGATAATAACGTTTACCGTATTCGCCCTCATTTTGAATATTAGCAAATTTATCTTTCCACTCATTTTGATCGGAAAATGTTTTATTCCATAATTCATCAGGAGTTGGAAAGTCCACAATATCACGCTCATGACCAGTCTTCATGGATATTTCATAAATATCCTTGCCGTTGCTAGCATAAGTATAATCAATGTGTAATTTTTCAGCATAAGCCTTGGCCTGCATCACGCCTTCACTAGCTGACAGCCCATCTGCCTTAGCTTCTATGACAGCTATTTTTCTATTCTTATAGACTAAAATATAATCAGCAATCTCGGGTTTAGCCCTCAGACCACCCGTTCCGATTTTACCGTCAGTAATACGAAATTCACGGAGGATTTTTGATCCTTCTATTTCACCCCAACCAGCTTGTTTTAATTTAGGGTCAATATATTCTGCTCTTGTTTCTGCTTCGTTCATATATTTATATAATAAAATTCAAATTTATTCTAATCTATTTGTTGATAACGATAAAAAGTTTTACCCTCATTATTATAATCTCTGGCTCTTTCTGAAATAGCCAATAATTTTGGTGCTAATTTTTTTGTGATAAATACCATATAGACCACATCTTGATAATTAAACCAACTTTTATCTTCATAGTGATTATAATCATGCTTGGCCTGTGTATATATTATATTAAATAATTTTAATTGTTGATAAAAATCAATATCTATATATTTTTTTAATTTTTCTAAATTTGGACCTAAAGGCTTGCGATACCATCTAGCTAAAAACTTTTTGTCCTCCAAGGTAAATTTTACTAATTGATCAATATAATCCCCTAAATCTCGGATAACATCTCTGGTGCCGTGTTCGGGCAAATATTTAATGTGCATTGCCACATAATAAAGGGGACGCTTTGGTTTAACACCTACAAAATCTATTAGTTCATTTATTACTTTTTCTCTATTCCCACCTGTTAATTCATGAATAATATGATGAATATTATCTATTTCCTCTTTACCCAGCACTTCATAGGCTAATTTTTTAATATCATCATTAACCATATCACTATAACTCCCCACTAAACGCTTTTTTTAAAACTGATTTTTTCAATTCTTCTAAGTCAGCTAATTTTTGCTGATAAATTGATTCTAGTTTTTTTGTTTCGGCGGAAAATGCATCGAGTTTGATAACAATTGATTTTTGCTCAATCAAAGATTTTGGAAATGCTAAAATACTATCTTCTATAAATTCCTTGGATACTCTTTTATGCCCTACTGCGCCGGACATTCTTTTTGTACCATCTTTTCTAAATTGCTCACGATCTAAAAAATAATATAAATAATCTGGTAAGACTTCACCCTTGGGACGAAAAATAATAAATTCACTGGACCCAAAACCAATATTATTTTTTAAATTACGTGCAATCCCTAATTTACCATTCTCAAAACAAGGTGTTATTTTTGCTAACAAAACGTCTTCATTGGCAAAATAAGTATAGCTACCCTGAACTTCTTTTAATTTTCTTTCTTTATTACATGCAAACTCTTTAAGGGACACCTTTAGATCCTCCATTGGAACAAAAGAAACCAAATCAACATCTTTTAATTTTTCTCTTGCTTCTTTTTTGGAAGGTTTTATTTGAAAAACTTCTACTAATCTTTTCTCCTCCCAATCTTTCCCTGTATTTGCAAAAACACTCTGTAAATACGATTCAAAAAGATCTTTAGTATTTTGTAGATTTTTTTCTGTATTGGCTTTAGTTTTGGCAATATTATCAAAAACTTCATCTAAAATTTTTACTATGCGGCGTTGTTCGGGAAGTGGTGGAAAAGGAATATCAAGCTCATTAAAGTGTCTTCTTCTTAGGGATTTTGCGGTTGCTCCCACAGCAACTCTTTCAAAATATTTATGATTAAAAATTAGAAAATACTCAACAAATTTAATACTTGTATCTTTATTAAAATTCAATAAAGCATACGCCCTTTGATGCAGATCAAATTTCCCCGAGTAATACCTAGGGAAAAACTCCGCCCCTTCTCCTGGTATAATTAAAGCCTCGGAATCAAATAAAAATCTACTACTTCGCTTAATTACTTTTGATCTGTCAAAAAAAGCGTATTCACCATTATCAACGGCATCAATTGTATTTGAACTACCAGTCGTTATTTCACAAATTTCACCAAGTTTTTTTGTTTGCCAATTATTTTTTATCATAGTAATAGACTCCATTTTCAAATCTATTTGGTAAATTTTTAAAAACCTCTAACATAAAATGATGATAATCTTTAATAATCCGAACAAGATTTACAAATGAAATACATTGATTATTAATACAAATTTTTTGGTAACTATCATCAACATCTAAGAATAAACCTCCTTTAAAAGTATCGTAATATATATCTTCGTTTATGTGTTCCACTCTGTTTCTAACACTAGATATTTTATATACTTGTAACTTTTCAATAGTTTTTTGACTAACAAATTCTAAAATATTAATATCTTTTTTTATAATTTTTTTTAACTTCTTTCTATTTATTTCTTTCTTTACTGTTTTTCCATCAACCATAATATCTAAAATGCCTATAATCCTATGCACTGCATTTAAACAATTTTCTAAATGGTTAATAATATTAAATCTATTTTCAAGCTTATTCCTAGTCTTTAATTCAATTTCTATATATTCAGCAGCACTTTTATATTCTTGAAAAGATTTATCAACTAATCTGACTAAGAGGCGAATGTATAATTTACTTTCCTTATCCAATACACTATCACTGCCCACTAAAATAATTGGAATAAAACAACTTGCTAAAGAATGATCCCTTTTAAAATGAGGGATGTTGATAATATCATTCTTATTCTGTCTATTGATTTGTAGATTAGACTTCATGGTGATTGTAAAAAATTTTTCAACTCTTCTATTGTCTTATATTCACAAACACAATCACATATATCTACATGTAAGACCGCATCTATATTACTAAGATAATCTAACAGTTTACTAACTTTAAATAAAATATCTGGTTTACCAACCTCAATATAAGCGTTATATGGTTTATCTTTTTCTACTTCTTGTGCAAAAAATGCAGTCTCAAAATTCTTTTTTGTGGCCACCAATCTTATTTTTACATCATTAGCCACTAAATCCAAAATCTTCTGGTTTGCCGGCCAAGATTGAGTGTTATTTTCTTCATCGCTATCATGAAGTACTGAAAAATTTTTACCCCATTTTTTTAAAATTTTAATAATAGGTAATATTGTATATTTCCCTCTAGCCCGAATAATATGAATATCTTTATATTTTACCTTATCAGCTTCAATAATTTTTCTAAAAGCAGTATATTCAGTGTCACCCTCAACAATAATTGTATTTTTTGAAAAAAAGAATTCTGCAAAATAAGGATCAAAAATATTTAACATCTTTACTTGCTCTTTTTCATCCTCGGAAAGGCCCGCTTCGTTAGTTTGAAATAAACTAACGGCCTCATCTTCTTTTTGTACACGAATAATATTCGTATTATCTTTTGATAAATCAATGAATACGGGCGAATGTGTAGTTATCATTATTTGCCATTCATTCCCGCTTGAGAGACTATATAAAATTTCTTTTGCCTGCCTAATTGACTCAGGATGTAAACATATTTCAGGCTCATCCATTAAAAGAACCTTGGATCTCTCTGGTTGAATTTCTTCAATAACATCAAGGCCTGCAACAAATGTGGTTTTTTTATTGACCGCCTTTTTTGTCTTAGTTTCTATTTTTTTACGACCAGCTAACATTTTTAAAACTGACCAGAGCAACATTCTCTGCATACCACTACCTTGATTTTCTAAAGACAAATCATTTATTTTAAAATCTATGTCTTTTGTAGTTGCATAAGAAGACAATAGATCTGGGCTATTTTGTGGCACATAAAGAGATATTGTAGTTCCACTAAATAACTCATTTAAAATTGCTCCGATACCTATTGCTAATTCATTTTCTTTAACAGAAGCTTCTTGCTTTATCTCTTCTTGAAGTTTACTTATCTCTTCGATTAATTTTATATATTTTGGATCGTCTTTCTTGGTTTTTTTAATTAAATCATATATATCTGAGGATATTATTTTTTTAATTTCTTCAACTTGTTTCTCTGGCTGATCGAATGGAGAAATATAAGTTGGCGATGGCCTATACGCGGTAGCTGCTCCGTCATTACTAAATGGTGCCTTAGGTTCGTCTGTAGACACAGCCCAGCGACCTCCATCTAGATCAACCCGAAAACCAATACGCGTAGCCGATTCTTCTGGTTTTTCCCATAACCATTTTTCCTTCACCACCCCATCATCATTAATCCACTTATCAGATGCAATTGTTACACTATCTGGAAGAAGTACCTTTGACCAAACTTCTATCTCAGGTTTATTACTTTCAATTTTATTATAAAAATCATCAATTTTTATTTTTGTATCAGAAGAACTTGTGACTAATTGAAAAGCTTTTAAAATTGTACTCTTACCAGAATTATTTGGACCAACTAAAACTACAACATCGTCAATGTCAATTACTAAACCAGTTGGGCCTATTCCCCTAAAATTTTTAACAATTAATTTTATTATTTTAATACTTCTTTCCGATGTCATGCCTAGATATACTGCTTAATTTTTTCTAAAATTTCATTACTTTGTTGATCTACTTTTTTTATTTCTGCTAAAATATCCTTCGGCTCACGCAAAACATTTTCTTCTTTTTTATTAGGATTTTTAACCGACAAATCAAAAGTTTTTTGCTCAATATCTTTTACGTCTATACTCCAAGAATTATTACTATCAGCTTTAGTTTTCTGTAATGCTACAAACTCTTTTAAATCAGCTTTACTAATAGGCTGACCCTTGCCAAGATTACGATCAAGATTGAGCTGATAATACCAAACTATTTGAGTAGGCATACCTTTTTCAAAAAATAAGACAACGGTTTTGACACCAGCCCCCTGAAACACTCCGCCAGGCAAATCTAAAACTGTATGTAAATTACAATTTTCTAAAAGTAATTTTCTCAGAGATACTGAAGCATTGTCAGTATTTGATAAAAAAGTATTTTTGATAACTACACCTGCCCTGCCTCCAGCTTTCAGTATTTTGATAAAATGCTGTAAAAACAAAAAGGCAGTTTCACCAGTTTTAATAGAAAAGTTTTGTTGTATCTCCCTGCCAATTCCAGCCCCGAAAGGAGGATTCGCTAACACTACCGAGTAGCGATCTTTTTCTTGAATATCGTTGATGTTTTCTGCCAAGGTATTCATGTGCCTGATATTTGGCGCTTCAATACCATGCAAAATCATATTCATGATGCCGATAATATAGGCTAGTGACTTTTTTTCTTTACCGTAAAAAGTTTTGTTTTGTAAAATTGCCATCTGAGCGGAAGAAAGCTTAGCTTGATTTTGAGTCAGATAATTATAAGCTTCCACTAAAAAGCCAGCACTACCACAAGCACCATCATAAATAGTATCGCCAATTTTAGGATCAACTACCTCAACGATAGTCTGAATAAGCGGACGAGGTGTATAATATTCACCACCATTGCGACCAGCATTGCCCATCTTGGCAATTTTAGCTTCATAAAGATGAGAAAGTTCATGCTTTTCTTCATAAAGCCGAAAATGCATACCATCGACAATATTTAAAATTTCTCGTAGTTTATAACCACTGGCAATTTTATTTTTTAGTTCATGAAAAATCTCACCAATTTTATATTCAATGGTATTTGGTTCTTCTGACCTAAATTTTTTGAGATAGACAAAAAGTTTGTTATTTACAAAGTCACTTAAATCATCACCGTCTAAAGCTTTATTGTGATCTAGTTTACCCTTATCATCCTTCGGGCAGGCCCAATTATCCCAGCGATACTCCGAAGACAGAATATATTCATATTTCTTGCCAGATAGTTTGGCTTCTTTCTTTTTATCTTCTTCTAAATCATCAAGATACTTTAAAAACAGGATCCACGAAGTTTGTTCTACATAATCTAACTCTGTACCACAAC
>CAZMDL010000059.1:0-2425 GCA_964565285.1 uncultured Candidatus Saccharibacteria bacterium | reverse complement strand
TCACACTATGAAAACCACTTTGAATGATTTTCTCTTTTAACTTTTCCATAGCGACTCGTGAGATTTTTCTTGGATTTTCTTTCCAAGGGAGTAAGTCTTTGACCTCTCGAACTCCTGTTGTCCATGAAATATTTTTCATAGCATTTTATTAATTAATTTTTAATAAAATGTATGGATATAGAAAAATGCCTATTCCACACACGAAATAAGTAGAGGCTCGAAACCTCAAACTACTTCTTGCGCGGAATAGGCATGGCTTTTGGCGCTACACTATTCGCTTCTACGACGCATATTTATTTTAATACTCCTTGTCTTTATTTATTTTCCTTATAATCCGTTTACCTTTAGTGCTTCTCATGAATTCCTGGGCATCCTTACCAAGCATTATTGGTAGTCCAGCTTTTGGAATCTGAAGCATTACACGATATCCTTGCTGTTGGTAATCATGGATTGCCTGTTTTAAAGCAGGGTCATTCATTACGAACGGCATTTTCATCTTTAAGGTAAGCTGACTTTCATTAGATTTTTCCGTTTCAAAGGAACTAAATACTCGACCAGGCTTATTATTTTCTATGGAGCGTCGTATTGCACCACCAACCGATTGGGTAGGTCTTGCATTTGAATGCAATTGAATATCAGTAAGCTCAAGAACGATGACTTTTTCACCTTTCTCTGGAAGCTCTGTTATCTGATTTAATTGCAATCTCTGCTCCATGTAGGGAATTATATCAAAAGGGTGTAAAAAATGTCAAATCAATGTTGTTGTAAGTTTAAAAGTATGCTATAATGGATATATGCACAACAAACAAAAACAGCTTTTAGCTCTCATAGACACTGATCCAAATATTGGGTCTTATAGCCTTAGAACCATAGCCGATAAGATTGGGGTGCCCGACAAACCGCAGATAGTGAAATATCACTTATTACAGCTTGAAAGGGCTGGAATGATTCAAATGAACCTTGAACAAGGGGTTATAAAGCCTGTAAAGCGAGGTCTCGTTAAATCAACCGTTAATACTGTGTTCTCACTCCCTGTTGTTGGATCTGCAAACTGCGGTCCCGCAACTATATTTGCCGAACAAAATATTCAGCAGTATCTCAAGGTTTCATCTTCTATGTTGCCATACAACAAGAAAGATCTCTACTCGGTTATCGCAGATGGTAATAGTATGAATCTCGCAAAAGTAGATGATAAGAATACTATTGAAAGTGGAGATTTCGTTTTGGTAGATAGTGGGTACAAAAACTACAAAAACGGAGACATTGTTGTTGCTGTCATTGACGGCATGGCTACTATCAAGCGATACAAAAATGACAAAGCAAACAATCGTATCGTTCTTGAAGCGGATTCAACTGATAAATATCTCCCGATATTTATTCACGAAGGTGATGATTTCCAGTTAAGTGGAAAGGTTGTCGGAATTATTAAAAGTTAATTTATAAAAATAATGGAACAACACACAGACATTCTAATATTTGATGTAGCGCTTGGGCAGAGTATTTTTATATACCCGAGGAGTGCTCCACAATATGGGATGTTAGTGGATTGTGGGCATGACGGTAATTTTCACCCAGTAGATTTTTTACTTAAGCAAGGTTTGATTCACAAGAATGCTCTAGGGCAAAGTACTCTTGGAAATCTGACAATAACGAACTATGATCAAGATCATTTTTCTGGAATTGAAAATCTCAGGGGTAAGGTAGGTATATGGACAACTTCATTTGCACATAACCTCTCGTCCACAGAGATTAAACAGCTGAAAGAAGACGTTACAACTCAACTGGAACATGTATGTTATTTAAAAGATACTTATATACACCCAGTACCGGCATTTACCCCTCCGTATATAGTACAAAGATTTTCACTTGAAAAAAGTGATTTGGAAAACCATGATACTAACAATTTGAGTCAGGTAGTTTTTGTTGAACATAACGGTACCACCATTTGTATATCTGGTGACTTGGAAATAAATGGATGGACTGCTTTGATTCAGAAATATCCAGTCATAAAAGACTGGCTAAAAAAGACCAATGTATTTGTCGCTTCTCACCATGGTCGTGAAAACGGATATTGCCCAGAAGTATTCTCTCACTGTAATCCAGAATGTATTGTAATCTCTGATAAAGGTATTGTGCATGATACACAACGCGATATGACTTCACTCTATGGATCTCATGTTAGTGGACAAGGTATTTCTATGAACAACAGGATAAGAAAAGTTCTAACAACAAGAGATGACGGACATCTATGGCTACAGCTACACCCTGGTTCTATTAGAATTTATAGAAATTTTTCACATGCCTAAATTTATGACAAACATATTTAATGAATACAATCTCAAAGCTCGTGTTTTTCCTGCCCTGATAACAGCAGTTCCGTTGTTTTTGATAAAACACTACATTATTAATCAGTATTTTTCTTTTT
>CAZMDL010000058.1:0-9862 GCA_964565285.1 uncultured Candidatus Saccharibacteria bacterium | reverse complement strand
GTAGGTAGGATATTTACCTCAACTGAAATGGGTTTTAGGATAAAAAGTAAAAAGATTAATATTGTTGGCCAAGGAATAGATACAGAATTGTTTTCCTTAAAATATAATGACAATGGAAACCGGAAGATTGTGTCGGTTGGAAGAATTACTCCATCAAAGAACTTAAATATAATTATTGATGCTTTTAAATTAGTTGCTGATAAATTTGCAGATGCTCGTTTAAATATAATAGGTGATATCGGTACCGAGTCTGATGCTAGCTATTTGGAATTGCTTAGAGATCAAGTATTTAATCTTGGTCTGGAGTTAAAGGTCTCATTTTTAGGTGCGAAGAGATATAGTGAACTTCCTGAGATATTAAAATCAAGTGATTTATTTATAAACATGAGTACTACTGGCAGTTTAGATAAGGCAATGCTCGAAGCTATGTCTACAGGGGTACCTGTTATAAGCTGTAATGATGCATATAAGGAAATGGTAGACAATGATCAATATTCAGTTGAAAAGGACAATGTGGTATCCTTGGCAGAAAAGATTGAAAAAATATTTTGCAATCAGTTGGAAAAAGTTGATTGGAGAGAATTAGTTATCAAAAACCACAGCCTCAGCATACTTGTTAAAAGGATAATTAGTTTATATTAGTAGCTACTTAATTATTTCTAGTTCTACAACTAATATTTTAGAGTGTAAAAACATGTATAAGAAATTATCGTAAAAATCTAAATGGCTTTTTAACCATTTTTTTATCCATTTTTTAATCGGATTTTTGCTATTATCTGCGGGCCAACCAATGGATATATCTACGAGCTTGAATTTAAAGGGTAAATCAGTGTACGTATGATTATTTCTACAGAAGTATTGTATGGTCTTGGCAGTAAAGAAATGTTTATGAGTTGGATCTTTGAAGGCAGAAGACGCTCTAAAGTGTGGAACTTCAATTAGAACTTTGCAACCATTTTTTCCAATTCTATTTATTTCATTAAATACTTTAAACAATTCATTGGTATGCTCAATATAATGAAAAGCCAGGATAGCATCCGCACTGTTATCAGGTATTGGCCAAGGAAAGACATCTAAATCGTGTTTAATTTTAACGTTTGGAGAGTCAACCCAGTCTACAGCAGTTACACCTGGAAAGTCCTGTTTTCCAGAACCAAGGTTATAAACAGTCGATTTTCCATTAAATTCTACTTTTCTTCCCGTCGGTTGATAAATTTGCTTTATAAGGTTTTGTATCATAGTCTGTTATTATACAAATAATGAAAAATATTGCTATTGTAATTCCATTCATAAGAAGGGGTGGTGGGGCAGAAAAGATTGCTACATGGTTATCTGATATTTTGTCAAAACATGGTTACAATGTTCTGGTAATTACGTTTGCTAATAGAGAAAATGAATACAGCCTTAACTGCGATAGATTGAATATTGATTCAAATTCCAATATTAGATTAATAAACTATTTTAAAAGATCTTTGTTACTTTCAAAATTAGTTAAAACCCGACAAATTGAATGTATAATTTCATTTACGGAGGAAGCCTCTGCTGTTTGTGTCCTGTCTAAAATATTTGGTCAAAAAGCTAAAGTGGTCTTAGCTGTTAGAAATAACCCACTTTCCAGAAGTTTTTTCAGTAAGCTATTTATCAAAAATTTTTATGTTTTTGCTGATAGGGTAATAGCGAATTCTTTGGATATGTTTGACATTTTGGTTACAAAAATAGGTTTGAAAAAAGTAAGCTTAATAAACAATCCTTGTGATATTGATTTAAATAGGATGAAAAGTTCTGATGAATTAGAAAAGTCATTTTTGAATAAAATCGAGGGGAAGAAAGTTTTTATTAACATGGGCAGATTAATACCTCAAAAGGGGCAAATAAATTTAATTAGATCATTTAAAAAAGTAGTAGATAAATATAAAGATGCTGTTCTTGTTATTATGGGTGGAGGTATGATGGAGAGTGAGTTAAAGAAATTTACCGAAAATCTAAATATACAGAATTCTATTTTGTTTACTGGAGTTGTTCAAAATGTATATCCATATTTGAAAAGATCAGATTGTTTTGTAATGTCTTCCTTTTGGGAGGGTTTCCCAAATGCAATTATTGATGCGCTGTCATTGGATAAAACAGTTATATCTACTGATTGTAAAACGGGACCACGGGAACTTTTGTGTAATTGTGAACCTGGTACGATTGATTACCCCCATTTCTGTAAATATGGAATTTTAATCAATACTCTAAATAGTACTAATGATGAGGATAACTTATCTAATCTCATGATTAATTCTGTGGATAATAACTCTTGGAGGGACAAGTATTCTTGTTGTAGTGATAGAGTTGAAATACTGAGACCAGAGATTATTGCAGAAAAGTGGATTGAGATTTTAAACTAATTAACGGTATTCAATAAAGTTTTTAATTTTCTTAGCTATATTGTATATAGCTGGTAGTTTATTTTTCAAGATATTTCTTAGCACATTTCTAGAAGGTACAATTTTTTTATATAAATGATTTTGTCTGTATTCTGTTTTATGCACAATAGCTGCTCTTGGGTTAAATTGGTACATAAAACCTCTCTTGATTATTTGTTTATTAAATTCTTGCCCAATGCCCCCATAGGCTTTTATTGACTCATCAAACAATCCTGAATCAAGCCAATCCTTTTTGTACATGCAGGTATTGTTCTCTACAATCCATTTGTATTTTGGTATTGGAACAATTTTTTGAGGTTTTGAATCTCCATATGCATCAAGATAAAGATTATTCTTTTCCTCTAGATTATCGTTTGGATCATTACTTAATCTGGCGCCCCCAGTTAAGGTTTTGTTGTGAACGGTTTTCTTGTGCTCAGCCACGAATTCTGGAACAGGGAAGCTGTCATCATCAATAACAACCACTATTTCTCCGGAAGCTTCCTTTATACCCATATTCCTAGCGGTTGCAAGGCCATATTCAGTAGTTAGGCCAGTGTTAATCCATTTTATTTCATAGGGAGAAGTTTTTTTGAAGTCTTCTAGCATACTAGTGGTGTTGTCTGTCGATCCGTCAATTGCAACAATCACCTCGAAATTTTTATCGGTTTGGTTTTTTAATGATTCAAGTAGCTCTTTTAAAACATTTGATCGGTTATATGTAGCAATGACTACGGTGAGTAATTGATTGTTGCTTATTTTGCTAAATTCATCAAATTCATTGTCACCAGTAATGTTAAAACCTAGTCCACGAAGCTTATTTATCAAAGCTTCATGTTGATCCAAATTAATTTTAATTTTATGTTTATGCCATTCACAAAAAATTTTATCGATATATTTTATAGTACCTTTATTGATTAGGTGATTAAGTAACTCATATTCTGTTCCCTCAATATCGATTTTTAAAATAATCTGATCATTTATAGAAAAATTGGACTGTATAAATTCAGAAAAATCTATTGATTGAACAGTTGTGTAGTTATCTTTACTTACATTTCTTTTTGTTGATTCAAGTGTGCCGCCTTCGTATGCGTCAGTCCTTTTTCCGTGATCAATATGGTGGAAAAACTTTAGATTTTGGTTTGAAATATATGCAGCTTTATTGAAAATTAAGACCTTCTTATTATCAGAGAAATTGTTACTGAGCTTTTTGAAGTTATCTGGATCTGGCTCAAATCCATAGAATTTGTCGAAATCATGGTACATGGACATTGCTTTTGTAATTGTATCCCCGTCATATGCACCTAGGTCGATAAATATTTTCATATTGGTCGATTATAGCAAATTTAAGTTTATATATGCTAAAATCATGATTATGAAATCCTCAATTTCTACTCAAATCTATGCTAATAAATCGAGGTCCTTTGACTGGGCGGAGGGTAAAGGACTTAAGATATACAATCTTGGATGCGGTAACCAAAGGTATCCCGGGGTTGTAGGGATGGATTCTTTGTCTAGTAAAGCTGCAGATGTTGTTTGGGATTTAAACGTTTTCCCTTGGCCAATTGAAAGCAAAAGTGTAGATATTGTGTTGGGGTTTCAAGTTTTTGAGCATCTGGATAATCTCATGCTTGTCATGGAGGAAATTCATAGAATATTAAAGCCCGGAGGAAAGGTGATTGTTGAGGTTCCTTATTTTAGGCATGTAGGAGCGTTTCAAGACCCTACACATAAACATTTCTTTACCGCAACCACTATGCTTTATTTTTGTAAGACTAAAAAACGCGGACCTGTTTATACAGACTTTAATTTTGTCCAAAAACATTTTTATTATGGTTGGCCTTCATCTTCCAGTTGGTTTGTAAGATTATTTAAAAAGTTTATTTCTAAATATCAAAAATATTACGATTTGTATTTGTCCTATATCATCCCTGTCCCAATTGTTGTTTACGAACTGGAAGCTTGTGAATAAATCATGAAAATATTAGTTATCGCTCGAAAAAAAGGATTTTGGACCACTAGAGAATGTTCGGGTATCTTTTCTAAAGTTATTTTATTACGTGCAAATCCTTTTGTTATTGAGCAGTATATTATTGGTTTATTTATAATAATATTTTCCTTATTCTATAGACCTGATGTTTTTATATTTGGAACCAGCACGAAGATTGTTACTATATTTTCTGTTTTGAAAAGAATAGGGTTATTTAAGAAAGTTAAGTGTATTACTGATAAGCAGTATCTGCCGGTACGAGAAGCTGAAATGATGGATAAAATAGTTGTTTATTCTCCGGGTGAAATAAATCAATATCCTGAAAATCTAAGAGATAAGTTTATCTTTTTACATTACCCATCAAAAACGGAATTGGTGGACATAGATGGTAGTAGGGTACATGGTCAGTATATTTTTTGTGGAGGAAACAATATGAGAGATCATGCTTCGTTTATAGAATCGATTAAGGAGCTTGCGATAAAAGTGGTGGTAGTTACTGATAAAAAATTGCCTGACAATTTACCCCCAAATTGTGAGATATTTGGTCGCCTACCACTACATGACTACATGAACCTTATGGCCGGGTCTTTGTTTGTAGTTGCCCCACTTTTGCCTAGTGATTCTCCGCATGGACATTGTGATATAAGTTCAGCACTTTCCTTGGGTAAACCTGTGGTTACAACTAAAGGTGCGAGTGTGGATGAATATATAGAGTATGGTAAGAATGGTTTATTAGTAGAACCACTTAATGTAGCGGATTATAAGGAAAAGATTTCATTATTGGTCAATAATAACAAATATCTCAATAATTTGTCAGAATATGCAGGGTCTCATATAGCTGATTTTTCTTATAAAAGCTTCGGATCTAAACTAATGAATATAATCTATTCTGTATGATTGTTGTAAGACTATCAGGTGGTTTGGGGAATCAATTATTCCAGTATGCTCTAGCAAGATCCTTAATGAGCAAGGGCCAGAATGTTAGATTAGATGGAAGTTTTTTGGCTGCAGATCAGGGGAGCCAGACAAAGAGAAATTGCCTTGTTCAAAAATTTAATATTGAAGTTGGTTTTATTAATTTTTACCAGAAAGTTTTTTTCAAAGTATTGGGTTTAATAAATATAATTGTTCCAAAAAAAAGAAAGATTATTATTTATGACAATAATTTTGTTTTCGATAGTGATGTTTTGAAGTTAAATGGTAATAAGTATCTTTTAGGTAATTGGCTAAGCCCAAGATACTTTGAAGATATAAGAACTGTTTTATTGAAAGAAATCTCATTAGTTAGCGAGTTGTCATCGGAAGCTAATTTTTTCTTGAGTAAAATACTTAGCAGTAATTCTGTTTCAATACATGTGCGTCATGGTGATTATGTTAAATATTCAAATAAATTCAAATTGCTGGATTTAGATTACTACACTTCAGCAATTGAATACATAAGATCTAAAATTAATAATCCAACATTTTTTATTTTTACCGATGATATTGATTATGTGAGAAATAAGCTTGGTTTTTCTGGGGATAATTTTATTTATGTATCTGGAAACGGCATACCAGATTACGAGGATTTAGTTTTAATGAGTAAATGTAGTCACAATATTATTGCCAATAGTAGTTTTAGTTTTTGGGCTGGTTGGTTGAATCAAAATAGAGACAAGGTTGTAATTGCTCCAAAGATTTTAAGAAGTGATTTTAAGGATACTTCAGACTTTATCCCAGATTATTTAGAGTGGATTAGACTCTGATCGTATGCCTTTTTGGCTTGTGTAATAGTTATTATCGATGATGCTAATTGACCTAGTATTCTGGAGTAGATCATTCCTAATATTGTTGGATTCAAATAAATTCCAATAAAAAGTATTAGTAATTGAAATACAGAGGTTATGCTTGTATTTTTGTGTAGTAAAGAGTTTTTAGCTTTAGCTTGAAACAAGGTAGTTATAGGATTCTGTAAGCCAATCAGTAGTATTGTTACGCTATAAATTATAGAAGGGTATACCGCTTCAATATAATTTGGAAATAATGTTTTAAATATAAAATTTGCTGATATTGCGTAAGAGAAAACAATCAGGAGTGCAAGAAGTATAGATGAGCCAATGGTTACAAGCATTATCTTCTTTAAATGACTTTTTGAGTTGCTTTGAGTCATTGTAGGAAAGAATACTGTGTTTATGTTTTTGACAAAAGGTTTTATAAAGTCTGGTATAGCAATTGAGAATGTGTACGAAGCTAATTGTGCTGGTCCTATAAATTGGAAAACTAAAAATTTGTCTATTTGCCCAACTATTCCAGACATCAGATTATTCAAACTCAGATGTTTTGCCTGATGAGACATTTCCTTTTCGAAATTTTCATCACGTCCAGTGCCGGTTACTTTGATCGTTTTGATAAAGAAAATACCATTACATATTAGTGTTGATGCAATGTATGCAATGAGTAATGAGTAAATGTTTTGAAATGCGAATATACATATAGTTAGGATTATTGGAGGAACTATATCTGGAATTAGTGCATAGAAGCTATATTGCTTGAAGTCTTTTTTTCCTAGGAGGTAGTAGTTATAAAACTGAGAGATAGTCATGAATGGATATATCAAACCTCCAATTATGAAAAACCAACCAAATAAACCATTTCCTTTTACTAGATAGTACAAACCAGCACACGATGAGATCCCAAAGGAAATTATTGAAAATTTAAGATAAATTATTGATCCATAATATAAAGCATTTTTATAACCCCTTGCCACAGTTCTTGTAATTGCTACACCTATTCCTGATAAACCGAAAGCACCGAATACACTTAGGGTAGATAGTAAGTATTTATAGGTACCGTAAGTATTCTTGTCTATGTATTTAGCAACAAAATAGCTAAATAAAAACACTGCTATACCAGAGATTACTTGTGTAAAATTGAGCCAAAAAGTGTTAGAAATATGCCCCTTTACATGGTCCTTTTTAAATAGATTTATAATTTTGTCCATGGTGTATAGTAACCTTTTTACCTCTGTTTGTGATATATTGTAGCACATGAAAAATATCACGCCCATCCAATGGATAATTTTTAGCATCGTGTCAATATTTGTTGTTTTGGTGCCCTTCATTGTAAGTTCTAGTCTATTGTTTCCGTATATTACAGGTAAGAATTTTATGTTTAGGATCGTTGTTGAGATTTGTTTCGCACTATGGATATTTGATTGTTTAAGGAACAAGGAATCAAGACCCAAAAAATCGATGGTTGGTGTTGCGGTGCTCTGTTTTGTAGTTATTTTAGGCATTGCAGATTTTTTTGGAGTTGATCCATACAGAAGTTTTTGGTCAAATTATGAACGTATGGAGGGATGGGTCACTTTGGTACATCTACTAGCTTTCTTTTACATTATTGCTAGCTCGTTTACAGAAAAGTTGTGGTATAGATTGATGCAGATAAGTTTGGGAACAAGTTTCATTGTTGGAATTCATGCATTAACCCAATTATCTAGTACTGATCGTGTAAGTGGTAGTTTTGGTAATTCTACATATTTAGGTGCATATGCTTTGTTCCATGTATTTTTTGCTTTAATGTTTTTACTCAAAAATGTATATGAGCAGAAGAAAGATAATTTATATATTTTAAAAAATGCTACTTATGTTTTACTGGCAATATTTAATACTGTGGTCCTTTACTTTACCGGTACAAGAAGTGCATTACTTGGACTCATTGGGGGATTGGCGACTACTGCTTTAATTTATATCTTTACAGAAAGGCAACACAAGGGATTAAGGTTCGTTTCGATTGGTATAGTTAGTATCATTGCTGTATCGGTATTAGTCTTGGCTTCAATTAGGAATACAGACTTTGCAAAAAAACACCCTCTCATAGATCGTTTTAGTTCACTTGCGACCCTGGATATTAAGAGTTATGCAGAAAAAGAGGGGAATGCGAGGTTTATGGTGTGGGGCATGGCACTAGAGGGTGCAAAAGAAAGACCGATTCTTGGATGGGGTCAAGACAATTTTCCTCAAGTCTTTAGTAAATACTATAACCCAGATATGTTTGAGCAGGAACAGTGGTTTGATAGGTGTCACGATGTATTCCTCGATTGGCTTATTGCAGGAGGGGTGCTAGGTCTACTTGCGTATCTTTCTATGTTTGCATCAACTTTGGTTTTGGTATGGTCAAAGAAAAGTTCAATTTCTGGGGTAGAGAAAGGGATTATCACAGGAATTATTTTTGCTTATTTTATCCATAATATATTTGTGTTCGATAACATTACGAGCTATGTACTCATCTTCTTTGTACTTGCCTTTGTTCATTTAAAGAATGGTAGAGAAATAAACTTTTTATCAGGAAAGGTTGGTGATAGTACATACTATATTTTATCAATACTGATTCTTGTTGTAACAGTATATACAGCATACGCACTTAATTACCCAGGATACAGAGCAGGTGGGGACATTATTAATGCTATTAGCTATGCACAGGGTGGGCTCTCAAATGATAAGAGTATCGAAGACAAGGATAGAGAATTGTACATAAATGAGAGTTATAAGTATTTTAAATCATCGATAAACAGAAATACGTTTGGCACAAGAGAGTCCGGTGAACAGATTTCTGATATAGCATCAAAGGCAATAAGGGGCAATTTTTCACAAGAACTAAAAAATAACTTTGCTGAGTTGGCAGAGAATAGATTAAGTCTAGAGGCCAATCGAGAACCGCTCGATGCACGAGCGAATCTCTTCTTTGGTATTTATCTACTTAATACAGGTAAGGCAAATGAAGCTGTAAAATTCTTAGAAAGGGCTCATGAAATTTCTCCAACAAAGCAGACGATTTTATTTTCACTATCTGAAGGATATTCTGCTCTAAAAAGTAGCGCTTCTTCAACAAAAGCATTACAAGATGCATATGAGCTAAATAAAACATTTGCACAACCTGCTATTCTGTACGCTTCAAAATTAATTGACCTTGGAAAAAATATTGAGGTAGAGGAAATAATTAAAAATGTTCCAGAAGATAAGCTGCTTGATACAAAGTATGTTGAGTTTTTGGTAAAAATAAATAGATTCGATCTTGTAATAAAAATATTTAAAAATCTTTTGGTTAGCGATCCAAACAAGCCACAGCTTAAAATATCTCTTGCAGCGGCGTATTTGCAAAATGGAGAGAGAGATTTGGCTGTACAAACCATTGAGGAGGTTGCTAGCTCTAACCCACAGTTCAAACAACAAGCAGATTATTTGATAAGAGAAATTAGAGCAGGGAGAAACCCTATTGACAAATAGCTTGTGGATGCTATACTAACCAGGTGAGTGCTACTAGTGTGTAGCTCCTACAACAAATATCGCATAGTATCCGCCTCTGGCGGATTTTGTGTTTTATGTGGGTGCATACTAAAAATATTTTGATATACTTGTATAAGTTTCTTTCTAGGATACGCGGACGGCTGCACTCACAAAATGATATTTGTTGGAGTTTCGCACCC
>CAZMDL010000057.1:0-1705 GCA_964565285.1 uncultured Candidatus Saccharibacteria bacterium | reverse complement strand
AGTGTTTTTTGACGGCACAATAAAATGCTTAAAGTATTTAGTAAAAAATAAATATCTTGACTTGTCAGACTTACCAAGACTAACACAAGATGAAAAATATCTAGTAGAGCTACTTGAAAAGTATTCAAAAAGACTAGACATCACAGAGATTTTGTCAGACATAGAAGAACCAACTCTAAGAGTGATGCTTTTGGAGTATCCTCATCTACTACCAGAAATACTAAAAGATGCAGACCCATTGAGCGGTTATCTAGTTGGTAATGCAATGAGGAAAAATGGAATAACAGGTTTGGATGATTTGCTAAAAAAGGTAGATAACGGATTGAATGCGATAGAAGTGGACCAAGATAAAAACTCTACTGAAGCAATGAAGTGCAAGTTGATTTACTTAGGTTTATTGATGTTAAATAATCAGTTGCATATAACAAGGGATATGGGAGAGGAGTTTGCTAAGCTGACTAACGATGTCATTGAAAGTGGTTCTTATACCAAAGGTATTTTCAATGCGACTTATGTAGCTTTCTATGGGCATAGTGTTTGGAACGAAGACAAGAAAGGTCATTTAAGTGGTTGCGATACTCTCTATCTTGATTTTCAACTTCTAATGCTCCCTCAAAATCATATGTCTATGATTTATGAGATTTTTTTATCAAAGTATGTAGATGAGATTGGTAAAAAATACTTTGGTGATGAATATGACCCAAAAGGTTTTATAGCTTCTTTGGCTATTAAAATGATTGTGGTTATTCTTATATTCCGCACTGATAACTTTTTACCTAAAGATGAGAAAGAAGATGTAAATATATTCCATAGAGGAGCTTTTCTTGGTGGTCTTAATTATGCGGTGAAAGAAACTGGGGACCCTAAAAATCCACTGGAACTTAAACAGTGGTTTATTGATTACTTCTGTGATGAATTGGATAAGCGAGTGGCATTCTTGAAAATGAAGATAGCTAATGATGTTGGCATAGTAAGTATGATGGGTAGAGAAAGAGTAATTTACTTGCCTGTATTTGAAAGTTTCAGATTTTTCTGTCAGCGAGATGCTTTTCTTCCACAAATAATAAAATTGTTAAAAAATAAAGACATTCCGAATGATGTAAAAGATGAGATTTTTATAAACTTTGCATTAAACATACAAAAAATAATCACACACCAGCCAACCGAGATACCAGAAGATGAGCAAAGAATAAAAGATACTTTTATCTTGCTTATAAGTAAAACTTTTGAAGGGTTTTACAAAAATGTGGTTAAGAAAATCAAAAGTCAGTCGCAGAAATACTATGAGGAAGAAGATTTTATGGGAGATGCTTCAATCGCTGTTATTGAACTTATATTAGCTTTTGACCTGTCAAAAAATACTAGCTTCATCGGTTATCTAACCAGAAGTCTTTTTTTGAAGATGAAGACAAGCAGTCGTATGGATAAAACGGACCAAACAACAGATACCGAGAATAACTTTGAGGAAGGTTTCTTTGAAAGTATCCCAGATGCGAGTGATTTTATGTTAGCGGTTGATGACGAACAGAATATAAACAAAATAAAAGAATATCTTGAGAAATTGCCAGAAAAGGAACGAGAAGCTGTAAAAAAGATGGCGGAAGCCAATACAACCCTTACAGACACAGAAAGAAAAGCTAAAAATCGTGGCTTGAACAAAATCCGTGAAATGATGGGCGTTTCTTGATGTCCCGTTTTTCAATCT
>CAZMDL010000056.1:0-2889 GCA_964565285.1 uncultured Candidatus Saccharibacteria bacterium | reverse complement strand
CCATCTGTAATGGGGAGTTTTTCGGTAGGGGTTTTGTCATCATAGTAATAACAGCCTCCACTTCGGGGTTCATCGGAAGGACAAAAGAGGTTTGTATTTATCGTCGGGAAGAATAATACGCGATCCTGCGGTAATTCTGGGGCAAATAAGCGGGAAAACGTCCATGTTGACTCATTCTCACTAAAATTCACCTTGCCGGTAAAGTATCCAGGTTCTCGTAAAATCCACCTTACAACATGGTCAAATCCTAACGGATTCCCTTCATATATTTCAGGGTAGACGCAGATAAACTCTCGTAACACATCTTTTGCTTGCACATTCAGTTGCCCTATATATGGCGTTTGTAGTTGAGGGTGAGTGTAGTCAGTTCCAACAAAGGCTTGACACCCTTTTCTATTGAGTGCATCACAAAATAAATGGAGAACAACACTCCCGCCTATCCTTCGGTTATAGGGAGGAGTGACGATTAAATAGGGTTTCATATCGAGTTGAAAAACTCAGCCCAATCACGGGTAATAGTCTCAAGCTCTCTGTTTCTCTTTACATACTCAAGTGCGTTCTTCCCTATCTCTACAGCTTTTAGTCGGTCTAATATAAGAATCTCCAAACACTTTACAAACTCTTCTGTTGTTTGATACAAAAGCCCTGTTTGGCCGTGTAAGATATCGTCTTTATATGGGGAAATGTTTTTCGCGACTGTTGGTATGCCTAATGCAGAGTACTCATAAAACTTTATCGACGATTTATAATAATTAAACTCTTCATCCGTTAGTGGACATATCCCAATATCCCCTCCTATACAAGACAAACGAAACGAGTGTCCATCTGCGGATATCCATGGGTGAAAGTGTGTTCGTTCTTTTGGTAAATCTTTCGTTATAGACTTAAAATCCATACCTATCATATCTAGATGGACAAACGGGTATCGTTCCATTATTTCTTTTATCCCTACTTTTATTGAGTGAAGGTCTGCAAAGTGTGTACTCCCTCCTGCCCAGATTATGTGAGTTTCTTTACTATCTCTAGGGAACGATTTGAAGTTTTTGGTTTCTACCGCATTTGGAATCACGACTACCGCTTCATTATCTTTGAGCGCATAGTTTCGTAACTGGAATGTTGTAGTAATAACTGCATCGACTGATTTGAGTGTGTCATGAAACGCTTTGAGTCTTTTTTTATTGTCTTCGATATAAAATCCATTGTGTTCGTTTTTCCATAACCATGTTTCAGATTCTTTTAAGAATACATCTTGTGTTCCGTACACTCTATAGATATCTGCAAGTGGATTTACAAGGTCATAATTATCATCTATATCGACAACAAACTTTTTATTCGTATTTCTTTTTTTTAATGCAGGATAAATTTTTGTAACCATTTCATCAGAAAGCCTCAACAGATATGCGTCTGCTGATTCTATTATTTTTGCTAATTTATCCTCAGGAAGATTTATATTTATAAACTGTACATCAAGAAGTCCTAACTCATTTGCTTTGCGGGCGAATTGATTGAGTCTATAGTGTGAACACCCATCCTGTTGTCCTGCCTTATGTAAGATTAAGAGTTTTTTCATACGTCTGTAATAACCAGCCATTCGGGCGCGTGATCCTTAAAGAAGTTTTTATCCTTGTAATAATCTACTCCGTATATATTGGAGAAAAATTCATCTATCTCAATAGGCATTGAAGCTACTTTTCTCCATACCTTAGACTTGCTCCCCTTGTTGTATACGCCGGAGCTTCGTATTTGTTTAAGGTATCTCTGAAAATGGTCGTTATTTGTGTAAAGTGAAATTAACTCACTTCTCCGTTTCCTGTTGATTGCCTCCGCAACTTTTATTAAAGGATTCATCGTTTCATGAGTGTGACATTCAAATCCATAATAGAGTTAATGTCACTCTTAAATGCTTCTGCTCGATATACTTCATTTTTTGTCATGAGAATAGGATCGGGTGAGTATGCGTAGGAAAAATCAAAGTCACACTTTACACCATAATGGCTTAATTTATTCGTATCTCTCCATTGTTTATTGAAATAGAGAAAAGATGTCTCACAAATAGGGGGCCATTCATGAGTAAAATCTTGTACTGATCTCATGGAAGACCAATAAGGGACAATAAATTGACAAAAACCTTTAATGGGAATATTTGGATTGTTAGGGTCTTTTTCGCAGGGCTTTAATATACGATATATTTCATCCATAAATTTACCGCGTATCTTCTGAGGCACGTGTTCAAAAAAATGTGAGGCAAATATTTCATCTACAGAATTATCTTCAAACGGCCAAGGGAATTTGAACAAATCCCTCACCATGTCTGTTGATTTGGTTTTTGCAATATCTATCCCGAAAAAACCATCGCGTTTATTATCTCCACACCCTAAATCAAGTTTTAAGACTTTTTTAGCTTTCTTCATATTCCTCCTTTATATGAATTACCACATTTTGTCATTCTCAATATCATAATGGCCCACTAGTACGCGATTATCACACGCAAATTTATACCCTAATGACCCCGCCTTTTCAAAGAAGAATAAATCCTGTGTATATGCTCTTGCTCCTTCTCCTGGGATAACTTCTTGTACTGTCTTAAACCACGGCTTTGTTAATTTAGTATCTTTGAACATCTGTATCCGCCAGAGATTGAAACCCATCCCTAGACCATTCGCGGGCTGAACAGTATTAGGGATGGGCTGTTGGGGAATGAAATTTAACGGCATGACTTGAGGATTGCCGTAAATCATAGGCTGCCCGCCCTCGCCTTTTGTCCAGTAAAGACCTTGTACTACGTCATATTTCTTTCCGTCTACTTTTCCTTCAATTGCTTCGTAGAGTTTGAGTAGTCCATCAGCAGGAGGGGCATTATCTTCTTCTATTGTTAAAATGTATTTCCAT
>CAZMDL010000055.1:0-1581 GCA_964565285.1 uncultured Candidatus Saccharibacteria bacterium | reverse complement strand
TTTGCTTTTGTACTGAGGATTTTGCTTTAGAGCGGTCTTGTTCTGTCAAATATTTCTTACGCAAACGAACTGATTTTGGTGTAATTTCTAAGTATTCATCATCTGCCATTGTCTCAAGTCCACGCTCAATAGTAAGAGTATAAGGAGGTTTAACATTCACCGCCTCATCTGTACCAGATGCACGCATATTTGTAAGCTGTTGACCTTTAATAGGATTAACAGACATTTCATCACCCTTGATAACGTTACCAATAACCATACCTTCATATACTTGAGTACCATGTTCAATATACATAGTTCCACGCTCTTGGAGATTCCATAATGCAAAAGCAACAGCCATTCCAGATGTCATAGATGTCATAGAACCTACATCACGTTTCTTTATCTCACCTGCATATTCTTTAAATCCAATAAATTGTGATGAGAGCAAACCTTCACCTTTTGTATCAACAACAAATTGCCCACGATACCCAAGCAAACCACGAGTTGGAATTTCAATAAGGATTCTTGTTATTCCCTCTTTTTCATTCATATTTGTAATCATTCCACGGCGAGCAGTTAATTTCTCAATTACAACACCGGCAAGCTCGCTACGAACATCTATAGTTACTTCTTCATAAGGTTCACATTTCTTTCCGTCTACTTCTTTAACAATAACGTGAGGTTGGGATACTTGTAATTCATATCCTTCACGACGCATATTCTCAAGTAAAACAGCAATATGAAGCTCACCACGCCCGTAAACCAAATATCCATCTGGAGCATCAAAATCAACTTTCAAACCAACGTTTATTTCAAGTTCTTTTTCAAGACGCTCACGAATTTGGCGACCAGTAACATACTTACCTTCACGTCCAGCAAAAGGAGAATCGTTAACTAGAAAGTTAAGAGATATTGTAGGTTCATCAATAGCAATAGATGGTAATGGATCTGTAGTAGGCACAACACAAATTGTCTCACCAATAAAAACATCTGGAATACCTGCCACTATAGCAATGTCTCCTGTTGAAAGTATCTCAGCTTCTTTACGAGCAATACCTTCAAAAGTAAACATTTTTGTTATCTTTGCATTACGTGATTCTCCATCAGATTTTTTAACTATAATTTGTGAACCAGTTTTAATACTACCTGCATATGCACGCACAATAGCTAAACGGCCTAAAAAGTTGTCATAACCAAGATTAAAAACTTGTGCCAAGAAAGGATTTTCTACATTTTTAGAAGCTTCTGGAACTTCTTCAAGAACTAAATCAAGCAATGGAGTTAAATCCTTACTATCATCAGTAAGGTTCTTTTTTGCAATACCTTGGCGACCAATAGCATAAATAGTCTTAAAATCAATTTGTTCATCTGTAGCACCAAGCTCTAAGAATAGTTCTAAAACTTCTTCGTGCACACGATCTGGATTTGCAGCTGGTTTATCAATCTTATTGATAACCACAATAGGCTTTAATCCGAGCTCTAGAGATTTTTTCAATACGAAACGAGTTTGTGGCATTGGGCCTTCTTGTGCATCTACAAGAAGAAGCACAGAATCAATGGCACGAAGCACACGCTCCACTTCAGAACCGAAGTCAGCGT
>CAZMDL010000054.1:0-7953 GCA_964565285.1 uncultured Candidatus Saccharibacteria bacterium | reverse complement strand
CATTTAAAAATTTTGTAGAAGCACTTTCTTTTGTAAATAAAGTTGGGGAGCTTGCAGAAAGTGAAGGGCATCACCCTGATATTCATATTACTAATTATAAACATGTAATGATAGATCTTTCTACTCATGCAATTGGCGGTCTTTCACAAAATGATTTTATATTAGCGGCAAAAATTAACGAATTAAAATAAATGGTAGATGTTTGGAAAAAAGCAGAAAAAGTTTTGAAAGATGGTGGCGTTATAGTTGCTCCAACTGATACTTTGTATGGAATTCTGGCTAGAGCATTTGATAAAAAAGCGGTAGAAAGAATATATGATATTAAAGGTAGAGATGAGAATAAACCATTTATAATCTTGGTTACTTCTATTAAAGAAATGCAATTATTTGGTTTTTCTTTTGATAAAAGTTCTGTGCTTGGTGTACAAATAAATGACGTTTGTATTCCAAAAGTCAGTGTCATTGTTCCTTGTGTTTTAAAGAAATATGCATATTTACATCGTGGCTCAAATAGCCTTGCTTTTAGAATAATAAGTAAAAGAAATGCTCATTTATATAACCTTATACAGAAAGTGGGCCCACTTGTAGCCCCAAGTGCGAACCCACAAGGAGCTGTACCTGCATATACTATTCCAGAAGCTAAAAAATATTTTGGAATAAATATTGATATTTATATTGCAGGTGGTAGAAAGATGAGTAAACCTTCAACTATTGTTTCTGTTCTAAAAGGTAAGATAGAAATCATTCGCCAGGGTGCGGTAAAAATTGTAATAAAAAAGTAGCCTACAATTGGCTACTTTTTTATTTTGATTTCTTTTGTTGTTCTTTCTTTAATTCAGCAATATCTTTAATTAATTCTCCTAGGGTATTTTCAATTCTTGAAAGCATTATATTGTCTTCAGTTTTTTCTTCTTCATGATCTTCTTCGTGTTCTTCCTGAATTTCCTCCACGTCCTCTTGAATCTCTTCAACGTCTTTTTCAATTCCTTCCACGTCTTCCTGAATGTCCTCCACGTCTTTTTGAATTTCATCCACATCTTTCTCGATTCCTTCCACGTCTTCCTGAATTTCCTCAACATCTTCTTGAATCTCTTCCACGTCACGAGCAACCTTTCCAAGTCTACGACTTTGCATATTTACACTCATTTGAATAAAAATTGAAAGATAAATAGCTTCTAAAGAAACTATTGTTGTCACAACAAGAAGTATTTTATCTAAAGCTGCCCCAAAAAAATATAGAACAAAAGATGCCATAAATAGGGCAGTATGAATAAGGATTGAATTTGTAGATCCAATCCATCGAGTAGCTTTCAATGCTACTCTTTCTATGCTGTCGAGAGATTTTTTCTTTAATTGTTCCATAAGAATATAGTGTTTATTATACACCACTTTTCTGTTATAATCCACAATATGAATATAAATAATGAACAAATAAAAGAAGTTACTCAAAAAAATACCCCATCTCGTTTTGTAAAAGTTTCTATTATTGTAGCTATAGTAATAGTAATGAATTTATTTTTTAATTATGGAGTTTCTCTTGTATTTAATGAACCATCATATGATCAGTATATAAAAACTCCACAGGTAGTACAGAATATTTCTACAAAAGAAAAATGTGTAGCTATTGGTGGTGGCTGGAGTGAGAATGTATATCCAAACGAAAAAGGTAAAACTGAAATATCTGGTTACTGTGATCCAAATTACACAAATCAAAAAAATTATGAACAAGCACGTAAGGTGTATGAGAAAAAAGTTTTTATAACATTATTATCTTTAGGTATATTGTCCTTAATCCTTGGTGGATTTTTATCTCTTACTATACTATCCATATCTTTTGCTTGGGGAGGTGTTTTGTCTCTTATTATTGCTTCTATGAGGTATTGGTCTTTGGCTGATAGTATTTCAAAGGTAATTATTCTTGCAATTGCTATTGGTTTACTTATATGGCTTGCTGTTAAAAAGTTTAATAAATAATATTGTGCATGAAAAACTACGATCATAAAAAAATTGAAAAAAAATGGCAAAAATACTGGGGAGATAAAAGTATATATAAAACTCTCGATGCAAAAAAAGCAAAAAATAAAAAATTAAAACCTTGTTATGTTTTGGATATGTTCCCGTATCCATCTGGGTCTGGTCTTCATGTGGGGCATCCTCGTGGCTATATTGGTAGCGATGTTTTTGCTCGTATGAAAAGAATGCAAGGATATAATGTATTGCACCCAATGGGTTATGATGCTTTTGGTCTTCCTGCTGAACAATACGCTATAACTCATAATGTTCATCCACGTAAAGCTGTAGAATTAAATGTTAAAACATTTGAACATCAATTATCAATAATTGGTCTTTCTTATGATTGGTCAAGGAAAATCAATACTACAGATGAAGAGTATTATAAATGGACTCAATGGATATTTTTGCAACTTTATAATTCTTATTATGATAATGTAAAAAATAAAGCTCAATCAATAGATAGTTTAATTAAAAAATTTAGTATTAAAGGCAGTGAAGATTTTACTGCCAAAGAATGGAAAAATTTTTCTTCATTAGAAAAGCAAAATATTTTAATGAAGTATCGTTTAGCTTATGAAGGTTATGCTGAAGTTAATTGGTGTCCGGAGCTTGGAACTGTTCTTGCTAATGATGAGATTGTTGATGATAAAGATGGTAAGCCTGTATCAGAACGTGGTGGATATCCCGTAGAAAAGAAATCAATGCGTCAGTGGTTTATGCGTATTACTGCTTATGCTGAGCGTTTACTTTCTGGTTTGGATGATTTAGACTGGCCCGAGCATATAAAAGAAATCCAGAAAAATTGGATTGGAAAAGAAATAAAAGATAATCAAATTACTTACAATATTCGTGATGCTATTTTTGCTCGGCAGAGATACTGGGGTGAGCCTATTCCACTGTTTACAGATAAAGATGGAATTATTCATGAAGTAAAAAAACTCCCACTTAAATTACCAAATGTAAAATCTTATTCACCTACAGGTACAGGCGAAGGTCCTCTTGGTAGTGTAAAAGAATGGAAGCTTGCTCGCTATGAGACCAATACAATGCCTGGCTGGGCAGGAAGTTCTTGGTATTTCCTTCGTTATATAGATCCTAAAAATAAAAAAAGTTTTGCTTCAGATTCAGAACTAGATTATTGGTTTTCAAAAAACAAAGGTGGGGTAGATATGTATGTGGGTGGTGCCGAGCATGCCACCGGGCACTTATTGTATTCTCGTTTTTGGCATAATTTTCTTCATGATATGAATTATGTTCCATGTTCTGAACCTTTTAAAACACTTCGTAACCAAGGTATGATTGGTGGTTCAGATGGTCGCAAGATGAGTAAACGTTGGGGTAATGTGGTAAACCCAGATGATGTTATTAATACTTATGGTGCAGATTCTTTGCGTGTGTTTGAAATGTTTCTTGGGCCTTTTGATTCCCACTTACCATGGAGTACAGATGGAATAATCGGTTCACGTCGTTTTGTAGAAAAAGTATGGAGAATAAAAGATAAAGTTGTAAGTAACAATATAAAAGTTACGGATTCTAACATAGAAAAGATTCTTCATAAAACCATTAAAAAAGTAAGTGAAGACATAGAAACTATGAGTTTTAATACCGCTGTATCTTCTATGATGATTTGCGCTAATGAAATAGAATCAAATGATAATAAAATATCTATTAAAGATTTTAAATTATTTTTACAAATATTAGCTCCTTTTGCTTCTCATATAACTGAAGAAATCTGGTTTGAGTTTGAAGAGAAGAAATCTATACATCTTTCGAAGTGGCCAAAATACGATGAAAAGAAAATTGTTGAAGATAATTTAAAGATAGGTATTTCTGTTAACGGTAAGATTCGTGGCGAAATGTTTATTACAAATAATTTATCTGAAGAAGAAGTTAAATCAATGGCTTTAGTTGATATTTCTGTTTTGCCGTGGATTGAAGGGAAAGAAGTTAAAAAGGTGATTTATGTAAAAAACAGACTTATAAACATAGTTATCTAGCATAAAATATAATAGTTCGTTATAATTGTTTTATTATCGTTAACATTAATTACTAATTATTATGGAATCAAAAAAAGTTAAATTATTAAACAATCTTTCTTTCGTGTCTTTACTTGGTGCTTTGTTTTTATCTTTATTTTTCTTTTTGCCTTATAGTTCTATTTCTTCTGATGCATCAAAAGGATTTTTGATTTCTGTGGGTGTTACGCTTTCTATATTTTTTTGGTTAATGGCACGATTGATTGATGGTAAATTTACAGTTCCAAAAGACAGGTTGATACTTTTCTTTTTTTCGATTCCAGTTGTTTTTTTACTTTCTTCTTTCTTTTCAAAATCACCGTACCTTTCTTTTTTTGGAAGACAGTTTGAAGTAGGGACTTTTGGTTCAATGCTAGTTCTGTTCTTGATTTTTTTCCTTTCTGCTACATATTTTCAAACAGAAAAACGTTTCAAATATTTCTTCTCTTGTTTGTGGGTTGGTTTTTCTTTCTTGGCTTTGTTTGAGGTAGTTCATATGATTTTTGGTATTGATAAACTCCTTCCTGGTATGTTTAAGAGTTTAAATTTTGCAAACTTATTTGGTTCTTGGGGTGATTTTGTAACGCTTTTAGGAGTAATGATTGTTCTTTCTCTTATTTCATTACAGTTCTTAAAATTATCTAAAATTTATAAAATTGGAATTTACTTATCTATTGTTTTTTCTTTATTCTTTTTGTTTTTAGTTAACTCAGTCTCTGTTTGGATACTTACTGGAATTTTTGCTTTAATAATATTTGTATATGGAGTTTCTTTTGCAAATAAAGATGAAGATATAAAAGAAAAAACTATCCCGATGGCTTCGTTTTTTGTTATATTAGTAACACTTATAGCTCTTTTATCTCATGACTTTGTAAGCGTATTTGTTTCAAATTATTTTGGATTTATAAATAATGATATTTCTCCGGCATTAATGAGTACCTTCTCTGTGGCTAAACATGCATTAATGCACAATCCATTTTTTGGAACAGGTCCAAATACATTTTCTATGGATTGGTCTATGTATAAACCCGTATCTGTATTCCAAAGTCCTTATGGTAGTGTTGATTTTCCAAGTGGTTTTGGTTTTATCCCTACATTATTGTCTACTGTTGGAATTTTTGGATTACTTTCTTTTCTATTTTTCCTATGGATATTGTTTTTTAGAGGATTGCAGTCTTTGCGAGTTGCATTAAAGAATAGTTCTTCTAATTTCCTTATAGTAAGCACTTTATCTATATCTTTCTATTTATGGATTTCTGCTTTTATAAGTAATCCAAATTTTGTTCTTTTGTCTCTTGCTTCACTTTCAAGTGGAATATTTATCGGTGTTTTGGTGTATAAAAAGGTTATTCCAATATATGACTTTTCTTTTTTGAAAGATCCAAGAATTAGCTTCTTTTCTATATTTGGACTTGTTGTTTTGATGATTGCATCAATAACTGCAACCTATGTTTATACTGAAAAATTTATTGGACTCTCTTATGTTTCATCAAATGATTATTCTAATCCTACTGTGCAAACACTTGCAAAATCAGAATCTAATTTATTAAAAGCTCTTGCTTTGGATCATAATGATAATTATTACAAGATATTATCTCAAGTGTATTTATCTCATATAAATGTATTAGCTAGTGATAAAACAGCAACTCAGGAATCTTTAAAGTCTTCATTGCAGAGCTTAGTAAGTAATGCTGAGAATACAGCTGGTGCTGCTATTACACAAAATAATTCTGATTATTCAAATTGGTTGAATTTAGCTAATCTTTACTCAAGTTTTGTTTCTATGAATGTAAGCGGTGCTTATGACAATGCTTTAAATGCCTATGCAGAGGCTTTTAAGCGTTCACCAAATAATCCTACAATTTATTTTGGTAGAGGTGTTTTAAATTATAATAATGCTAATTATACAGATGCAATTTCAGATCTTGAAAAAGCTGTTACTTATAATTTAAATTACTACGATGCTCGTTATTTCTTATCTCTTGCTTATCAAAAAGCTGGTAGGATTGATGATGCTAAAAAACAATTAAATATACTTAATACAGTTATTCCAAATAATAAAATTATTGAATCTGCGCTAAGTAATTTTTCTAATAGTTCTTTGCCCTCACCTCAAAATACAAAAATAACTGATAAGGTAAAAAAACTACCAGCTAAAAATGTAACACAATAATGTATGGTAAAGAAGGTTTTACTATTCTTAAATAAAGAATTTCATGGGATAAATGAAGCGGCTTTGCTTTTGGGTTCATTTACTTTCCTGTCTCAGATTTTAGGGCTTGTTCGTGATAGATTACTTGCTCATGTTGTAGGGGCAGGTAATACTCTTGATATTTATTATGCTGCGTTTAGAATACCAGATTTTTTATATGTTTCTACTGCTTCACTTGCTTCTATAACAGTTTTAATGCCTTTTTTTGTAAACTATCTAGAGAATTCTGATGGCTTTGAACGTTCAAAAAAATTCTTGAGTAATGTTTTTTCTGCCTTTATGTTGTGCATGTTTATGGTTAGTATAATTGTATATTTTTTACTTCCATGGCTTGCAAATATTATTGCTCCTGGTTTTGATTTTGAGTCTAAGAAAATGTTGATTAGTACAAGTAGAATAATGTTACTTTCACCTATATTTATTGGAGCTTCAAATTTATTTGGTACTATTACTCAGATAAAGAAAAAGTTTTTTATTTTTTCTTTATCTCCAGTTTTTTATAATATAGGTATTATTATGGGTATTATATTTTTCTATCCTATTTTTGGAGTTGTTGGATTATCTTATGGTGTTATTTTGGGTGCAATTTTTCATTTATTAATACAGATTCCGACACTTATTCGTTATGGTTATTTCCCAAGTTTTAAATTAAAAATTGATTGGAAGGAGATTTATAAAGTTGTTAAAGTTTCTTTACCCCGTACACTAACACTTTCTTGTGGTAGTTTGGCTTTTATTGCTTTAATCTCTCTAGCATCAAAGCTTTCTCCTGGCTCTATTTCTTTATTTACTTTTTCTTTTAATTTGCAATCTGTACCTGTAGGGATTATTGGAATATCATATTCAGTTGCCGTGTTTCCTGTTTTAGTAAAAGCGTATGCAAAAAAAGATATTGAAAGTTTTCGTTCTCATGTAGTTCACGGCATTAGGCAAATTATTTTATGGTCCTTGCCTACAATTGCATTATTTGTAGTTTTACGTGCTCAGATAGTTAGAGTTTTGCTAGGTGTGAATACTTTTTCTTGGGCTCAAACAAGATTAACTGCTGCTTCTGTTGCTTTGTTTATAATTTCTCTTGCTTCCCAAGCTGTAGTTTTGTTATTAGTTAGAGCTTATTATGCTTCTGGTAATACAAAAAAACCATTATATATAAATATTTTCTCATCTATCATGATTATTATTTTTGGTTATATTTTGCTTCTTTTGTTTAAAGGATCATTAAACTTTTCTTATTTTATGGAAAATATATTGCGTGTAGAAGGTGTGCCTGGTACTAATATGCTTGCTTTACCATTTGCGTATGCTTTAGGTTCTTTGTTAAATGTATTTTTGTTATGGTTTTCTTTTAAAAAAGATTTTTTAAAAGAAATTTGTTCTGGTTTTACTCGCACTATAATAGAGGTTGGATTTGCTTCTTTCGTGATTGGTTTAATGTCTTATATAAGCTTGGGGTATTTTGATGATATATTTATACTTCATACTTTTAGGGGTATATTTGCTCAAGGATTTTTCGCTGGATTAATTGGTATTTTTTCTGGGATTTTAGTGTTGTTTTTAATTAAAAACAAAGAATATCTTTCTATTGCTAATTCAATTTCTAATAAAATCTGGAATAAACATATTTCTATTCCAGAACAACAAGATTTATAATTTACTTTGAATTCTAAGCTTTTTTTGGTAGTATGGGTTTACAATGAATATAAATAATATTAG
>CAZMDL010000053.1:0-7402 GCA_964565285.1 uncultured Candidatus Saccharibacteria bacterium | reverse complement strand
CTAAACATAATGGAGCAACTATCCACCATAAAGTTTTTTTACGTAATTTATAACAAAAAAAAGCAATCGATGCGATTATTAAACTATTAAACAAAGTTAAAAAAATATGCAGAGCTCTTTGATTTGTACTGTCTATTAAGCCATGTATTAATATAACTCCTTCTATTATTGGTCCTCCTGGATGACCGTATGCATAATTTGAATTATACGCTTCAGGGTTATTTGTAAGTAAATATTCTCCTTGATAAGCCCACATGTTTTCATCAAAGTATTGCAAATTGCTCCAAATATAACCTTGGATAATACAAGAAAATGTAAATATTAATGCAAAGATTTTTTTAGGCATAATTTTATTATAACAGTATCTTTGATTTTTATATTGTTTCTTGCTTTTTTACATAAAAAACACTATATTGTAAAGACATTTTAAAATATGAAACAAGAAAAAATATACATTTATGGTAAGCACGCTCTTATGGAGGCACTTAAAAATTCACCTCAATCAGTGAAGAAGGTTTTTTTGGCTTCTCGTACTGATTCTGAACTTGTAAAATTAGTAGAGAAGGCTTCAATTACAATTTCTAGCCTTGGCTCTGATGGATCTGCTGGTGATGTAAGTAAAGATTCAAATCATCAGGGTGTTATAGGTCTTGTTACTTTAGATAAGCTTGTTTTGTCTTATGATCAATTTATTAAAAATTTAAAAATTACTAATGATACTTGTTTAGTTTTGATGGGGGAGTTACAGGATCCACACAATGTAGGCGCTGTAATACGTTCTGCTGGTGCATTAGGTGTAGCTGGGGTTTTGCTTCCTGAGCATAATCAAGCTCCTATTACAGGTTCAGTTGTTAAGGTTTCTGCTGGTATGGCATTTCGTGTGCCTCTTGTTCAAATAGGTAATATTAATAGTGTTATTCGTGATTTAAAAGATAGAGGGTTTTGGATATATGGACTTGATGGAGAATCAAAAGTTTCTATGAATGATGAAAAATTTGAAGCTCCTACTGTTTTTGTTCTTGGTAATGAAGCAAAGGGTATAAGAAAGGTAACTCGTGAAATTTGTGATGTTATGGTTCGGATTCCAATGCATGAACGTTGCGAATCTATGAATGTTGCCTCATCAACCGCTATTGCTTTATATGCTTGGAGTATCAAACATCCTCGTGCTTTAGAATAAAATAAAAACCACTCAATGAATGAGTGGTTTTTATTTTGTGTTATTTCTTTGCAGGTAGGGCTTGAGTTGTATTTTCTTTTTGTACATTCATCATACCCATCTTATAATTTCCATAATCCTTATCCCAATTCTCCATCATTGATTTATGGTTATATTGCATACGGGTTAGTGCTTTTAATTCACCAAGTTGTGTTCCAAACCAAAATACTACAAGCATAATACAAAGCATTACTAATTTTTTTAGTAAATGGTATTGATGTCCCCATTTATGGCATGTCCCACTACAATTGCCACTTGGGCATCCTTTCATTTCTTCACACATATATTTATTTTATTATTTTTTTATAAAATCGACTAACTGATAGTATTATATCACTAATTAATTATTCATGTTCATATCATGTTCTGGTATAATTTTTGTGTTGTTTATTTCACTAAAAATATTTTCATTTTTTTCTCCAGTTACTTCAAGTGTTGACCAAGCTCCTTTATTCATGCGAGCAAGTTCATGATCAACTAATAAATATTTACCAGGTACATTAACTGTAAATTCAACAATGCTTGATCCTCCTGGTAATATTGCTGTTGTTTGTACGTTGTGTTCTATTGATCCATTTATATTGCCTTCTGGGTATACTGTATCAAATATTTCACCAATAACGTGAAATGATGATATTAAATTTACTCCACCATTACCTACATAAATTCTAATTTTATCTCCAACTTTTGCCTGTAGTCTTGGATTACTTTCTATTTTTCCATTAAACGTTACATAATTTGGTTTACCGTCTAATAGAGCTTCGCTATCAAAAGGTACTAGACCTTTTTTGCCTAATTGTCCTGTTGTGTATAATTCACCCTGCATAACATAAAATTCTTTGTCTACCTTAGATAATCCATTTTTTGGTTCAACTAAAATTAATCCATATTGCCCATGAGAATTATGTGTACTTACGTTTGGCATTGCACAGTGATATACATACAATCCCGGGTTTAATGCTTTCCATTTAAAAGTTTTTGTTTCTCCTGGATTTACATCTGTTAGTGAGGCTCCTCCACCAGGTCCTGTTACTGCGTGTAAATCAATATTGTGATGATGTAAGCTTGTTTTGTCGTTTGTTAGTGTTAGTGCTACTGTATCTCCTTCTTTTATTCTAAGAAATGGTCCGGGTACTTGTTTATAAAAAGTCCAAAAATTAAAATATATTCCTGGTGAAACTTCTGATATTACTTCTTTAACTGTAAGTGATATATGCACCATTCCATCTTTTTCTGGTTTTTGTGTTTCTAGAGGAATATTTTCCATATCTCTACCAATATCTGTTATTTTTTCAAAACGTTTTTCATATTTAAAAAATTCTATAATTTTAGAAAAGGGTATTGAGGGTGGTAATCCTCCCGGGGCATAAGAGTGCATCCATGTGGGCATTGCAAATTGAGGTGGGTATGTGCGGTTAGATAGTAATCCTGTAGTAAAAGATATTATTAAAAGTATTATTGGAATAAATACTTTTTTGTTTTTTATAAAATTAAATAAATGAGCATATTTATACAACTGAATAAGTATCAAAAAAATAGCAATTATTCCAACTAATGTTGAGATTATTTCAAAAATAATGTAATTAAGCATATGCATATTATACTATTTTTATTGTTTGTATTCAATTTATAAAACTAGTATACTAGCCTTTATGAAAGAAAATACAAATATTAACTGGGGTCCGTGGTTGATTATACTTGCTGCTTTGCTATGGGCATTTGACGGTATTATTCGTCGTAATCTATATAGCCTCCCTCCTATTACTATTATATTTTTTGAGCATATTTTTGGGCTAGTTTTATTGTTGCCTTTTGTTTGGAAAAATTTATTTATTGAAAAATTAAATAAACGCAATATATGGTTACTCATTCTTATTGCTATTTTGTCTGGACTTTTAGGTACATTGTGGTTTACAACTGCACTTTTGAAAGTTCACTTTATATCTTTCTCTGTTGTTTTTTTACTTCAGAAATTACAACCAATATTTGCTATTACCACAGCTTCAATTTTTCTTAAAGAAAAGTTTGATAAGCGTTATATAAAATGGGCTATTGTGGCTTTGATATCTGCTTACTTTGTAACATTTAAAAATGGATACGTTTCTTTCGATACAGGTGAGGGTACTATAGTAGCTGCATTGTATGCTTTAGGTGCTGCGTTTGCGTGGGGTAGTTCAACTACATTTTCTAAAATGCTTTTAGGTAAGATTTCTCACAAAGTTAGTACTTTTTATCGTTTTTTATTTACTTCAATAATATCTTTTATAATTGTTTTAAGTTTTGGATATAGTCCTTCTCTTTTTCTTCCTACATTTTCACAATTTGGATTGTTTGCATTGATTGGAGTTTCTACTGGAATGGTGGCATTACTTATTTATTATAAAGGTTTATCAACTACAAAAGTTCATGTATCAACTATTCTAGAATTAACATTCCCTTTCATTGCAATTTTTATTGATATGAAATTTTATCATACTGTACTTTCTTTATCTCAGTGGGTTTTTGCATTTTTATTATCTTTTTCTATTTATCAGATAGCTCGTCTTCAATCATATGGTATTTCAAGCAAAACAAATTAAAGGAAAGGGTCGGGGGCGTGAGTTAGGTTTTCCTACTATAAATTTATTAACATCAGATGAAATTTCTTTTGATGATGGTATCTATGCTGCATGGGTAGTGATAGATAGTAAACCATATAAAGGTGCTTTACATTATGGTAAAATTCCTACTTTTAGTGAAAATGAAAAAACTATGGAGGTTTATTTATTAGATATTACTGATAATAATTTCCCAAATACTGATGGAAAAATAATTGAAGTTGATGTTGTTCAGCATATTCGCGATGTAAAACGTTTCTTAGATCCAAGTGATTTAGTTGATCAGATAGTTCGTGACGTAGAGAAAGTTTCAATTATTCTAAAATAATTATTTACTACAAGTTGTTTTTTTATTTTTTAATCCAAAAGATGTAAAAATTTGCTCGCATAAATTTTTAATATTTTTTTGTTTTAAAATAACATGGTCTTCTCCTTTATAAAGGACTAAACTTTCTTTTTTATTATTAGTTTTTAGATATTCATAAAAATTTTGGGCCTGACTAACTGGAATAGTTCGGTCGTTTGTTCCGTGTATAATTGTTATTGTATTATCTTTTATATTATTTATTTTATTTTTAATGTTAGCTTGGTCATAGTAGATTTTATTGTTTTCATTTGGCATTCCGTCAAATTGCGTCTTGAATATTGTACTAGGTAGGCCCTCTATTAATTCTTTCCAGTCTGTTACACCTGCAATAGAAACAACACCGTTTATTTGCTCACTGTGCTCCGCTATTGTTTTTAGTGATAAATAACCACCATAACTATTACCAGCTAAGTATACATTCTTAACGTCATATTTATCCTTCATATATTTTATGGCATTTATTACGTCGTTCACGTCTTCTTTTCCTATATTGTATTTAATGCTCTCTGAATAAGCTCTTCCTTGCCCTAAGCTTCCTTTATAATCCAATTTAAGTACATATAAACCGTTTTCACGTAGTTTTTCTAGTATATTGTCATAAACACCATAACTTAAAAAATTATGGAATCTTAAGCTTGTTTGACGATAAGGCCCACCATGAAGCCAAATTACGACATTATTTATTTTCTGTTTTTTGGGTTTAAGTAATACTCCAGTTGATTGTTGTATTTTTAGGATTTCTCTAGTGGAGTCTTTTTTAAATGTTTTTGTTGAGAATAATTTATTTTTTAAGTGTATTATTTTTTTATTTTTTTCATTATAAAAAACGGGGGAGTATCCAGTGTTTGTCATTTCATTTATTATAATATAACCATTTTTATCTTTTATTTGCTCGTCTGGTTTTACATAATCTAGTATTTTTTCATAGGTTTTATTTTGTATATTATATTTATATAGTTGCCAATTGTACGGATTTTCTTTTTCATTTCCTATGATGAATAAGTTGCCAGATGTATCCATTGTAAAAGTAGTTATTTCATTTACTGGAATATTTAATTTAATTCCAGTAAGGGTTGTATCAATTTGATTGAGATTGATTTCATAAATACTCATAAATCCATCTCGATCACTTAAATAAAAAAAGTATGAATTGTCAGGGGAAAAAGCTCCTATTGTAATTTGCTCGGCTACTAAATCCCAGTAGGGTGTTTGTTCTACTTTTGTGTATATGTATCCGTCTTTTGTGTTTTTTATTTCATACGTTCTTTGTTTATTTTCAAATGTTCCAGGTGTATAAGTAAATTGCCAAATATTATTTTTAGATTTTGTTTCATCGATAATATCTTCTTTTTGTTTTTTAATTTTTTTAACTTTTTTGCAGTTAGTACTATTTAGAGTACATTTCATAAAGACTGATTTGTCGCTGTCTCTATATTCTACATCTACATTTTTACCGTCAAAATTCACTACTCTTCCGTAGTATAAATTGGTAGCATTTGCATTTTTAAATAAAATACAAAATATGAAAATTCTTAAAAATATTTTTTTAAATATATACAAATTTTTTATTTATTCTAAACCTAATAATTTTAAAAATGTGTTTAATTCTTCTCCTTTAATTTCTCTATATTCTCCATCTTTTATATTACCAATTTCTACATTCATCACTCTTATTCTCTTTAGATCTGTTACTTTTTGGTATAAAGCTTCGCACATCCTTCTTATTTGTCTTTTTTTACCTTCTGTAAGTATTATCCCAAAAGTATGATAATTGTCGGTTGTATTTTTATATCTTGAGCCGGTTTTTGTTTTTATGTTAATACGCCAGACCTTACATGGTAGACTTTTTTTACCATCAAAACTAACACCGTTTGACATATTTTCAATAAATTTATCTGTAACTGTTCCATCTATTTTTACTATGTATTCTTTTTCGTGAACATATTTAGGGGAGAGTAGTCTGTCTGTTACTCTACCATCATTTGTCATGATTATTAATCCGTGTGAATCTTGATCGAGTCTTCCTATTGGAAAAACTTTTGTTGGGAATTTAGTTACTTTTAAAATATCTGCAACTTGAGCCTTTCCTTTAATTACACTTTTTTCTGGATTAGTTGAGATTCCTATTTTTTTATTATATGCATAATAGACATATTTATTTTCTTTTTCTGTTTTTCTAAATCTTACCACCACTTCATCTTCTTCATAAACTTTTGCACCTAGCTCTGCTTTTTGTCCGTTTATTAGGACTAATCCTTTTTTAATTAATTCATCTGCTCCTGTTCTTGTTGAATAGTTTTTTTGTGCTAAATATTTATTTATTCTTATTGGGTATATTATTTCCATTTTATTTTTCTGTATGATTATGTTTTAATTGATTAATATAATAAAGTGATGAAAAAACTATTATTCCTAATGTAAGAAAAATATATTTAAAAGGGAATAGAGATAAAAATGCTGTACCAAATAATGTACCCACCACATATCCTACTGGTGCCATATCTCGGAATACACTAAGTAACCCAGTTTCTTCTTCTTTTACATGACTGAAAAAATATATTTCACTTGTAGTTTCTATGATACTTGCTCCTATTCTTGTACTAAATAAAATTATAGCCCATACCATTATGCTTTTTGTATTTATAAAACTTATAGACATTGTACTTAAGGATGCAATCAGAATTCCGATTGTAAGTAATGTTCTTTTTTTAATATGATATTTGTCGATTAGAGCTCCTACAGGTAATGATAATAATACAAAAGGAGCAAGCATAAAAGTAAATATAATTCCTATTTTATCCCAAAAAATTCCTACATGATCGAGTAAATATAGTGGTATATATACAACCATTACGGCAAAGAAAAAGTTTAATGTAAAACTAATTATTGTTATTGCTTTTATGTGACGATTGTTTTTTAGAAAATTATATGTCGTTAGGAATGGTGTTTTTATATAAGCTTTATCTATAAAAGTACTTACTGATAAAAATAAACCTAGTATCATAATTGCTGTTGCTATAAAAGCTATAGTATAAATTGCAATATATCCTCCTTCTTTTAATAATAAAAATCCAGTTATTAAAGGCGAAATCATCCAAGCTAGGTTTGTGATGGTTAAGTAAATTCCTCTTGTTTTGCCAATTGTTTTTGGGTTACCGAATTGTTCAATAAAAATATCTATACAAAATGCAATCAAAATATTTGTAGTGATAAATAAAA
>CAZMDL010000052.1:0-7786 GCA_964565285.1 uncultured Candidatus Saccharibacteria bacterium | reverse complement strand
CATTCATATTGTCGATGTTAAACACCTTACCACCAACAATTTTTATAGTACCCTTATCTTTCTCTCGGCGTTTTTCTGGAACTTCAATCCTTACTTCATTACGCAAATATGCGAGAGTACGACTTCCTGATTTGTTTTTTGGTGCATCTAAAAGTGGAGCAAGATAATCAGCCACGATTACTTCCCCGCCATGTATACCAGCTTTTGGTCCAATATCAATAATGTAATCTGATGCATAAATAGTATCTTCGTCATGCTCTACTACAATAATTGTATTTCCTAGATCTCTTAGATCTTCAAGTGTTTTAATCAGACGTTCATTATCACGCTGATGCAGACCAATAGTTGGCTCATCAAGCACATAGAGTGCACCTACTAAACGTGAACCTAATTGTGATGCAAGTCGAATACGCTGGCTTTCCCCTCCAGAAAGTGTATTGGCTTTTCTGTTTAAAGATAGATAATCAAGCCCCACATTCAAAAGGAATTGTAAGCGTGCTTCGATTTCTTTTATCACAACTTTAGATATTTCTTTCTCAGAATCATTTAACTTTAACTCGATAAAAAAGTCCGCAACATCAGTAATTGAAAGCTTTGTAATGTCTACAATGTTCACCTTTTTCCCAAGAAATACATTTAGTGCTTCAATACGCAAGCGCGCTCCTTTACATTTGTCACATGCTTCATCGCCACCGAAATACTTTGTACCAAGCCCATTACATTCTGGACACGCACCGTATGGAGAATTAAAAGAAAACAATCGTGGCTCTACTTCTGGAAAAGAGAATCCGTCATTTGCGCAAGCAAATTTCGCCGACATAACAAATTCCTCGACAGCAGTACTCGTACCTACTTCACCAAAACAAATAGTCACCAATCCATCTGATTCAGAAATCGAACGCTCAATAGCTTCAGCAAGTCGCATGCGAGCATCATCTTTATTATCTTTAAATTCATGAATTGCAAAACTATCCACCAATACATCTATATTATGAGCTTTGGTTTTTGAAATATCGATTCTATCACGAAGATTTTTTATAGCACCATCAATGCGAACCTTCTGATACCCCTTAGAAAGAAAATCATATAGCATTTGATAATACTCTCCCTTACGTCCACGCACCACAGGAGAAAAAATCGAGATAGGAGTTTCGTCCCACTCCACACCCATGACCTTTTTCTTTTTATTAGTTTTTTCAAATTCTTTAACCTTCTCTAAAATAAAATTTAAAATTTATTCATTGGATAATTTTTTAATTTCATCACCACATTCCGGGCAGTGTGGCCGGCCGATACGCGCATAGAGCACGCGAAGGTAATCATATATTTCAGTAATCGTCGCCACTGTAGAACGCGGATTATTTGAGCGAGACTTTTGGTCAATAGAAATTGCCGGCGAAAGCCCAGTAATCTCATCCACATCTGGCTTTGGCATCTGGTTCAAAAATTGACGAGCATAAGCAGAAAGGGATTCTACATATCTTCGCTGGCCTTCAGCAAAAATCGTATCAAAAGCGAGAGAAGATTTACCTGAACCTGACATACCAGTAATAACCACCATCTTATTTCGAGGCATTTCTACGCTGATATTCTTCAAATTGTGCGTCCGCGCACCCTTTACTATGATTTTGTCTGATTGTTCTTTTTTCGCCATAAAGTCTTCTATTATAACATTATTTAACAGTTTTTTCCATCCGCTCCTTTAGGACCACTATTTCATCACGCAGGATTGCGGCGGTTTCGAAGTCGAGCTCTTTTACTGCGCGGTTCATTTCTTTTTCTTTCATTTTTATTATTTTTTCATATACAAATTTATTGCGGTCTTCATCTGAAAGCAATAAATTATTTACAGAATCTTTTTCAGTTTTCCCTTTTTTATTTTTATCTTTTGCAAACGCTTTTTTGAACATTTCAATATCAAGCGAAAGCTCAGCATTTACCGCTTTGGCATGCTTACTCTCAAGCTCTTCAGTAATATCTTGAATCTTTTTTAAAATTGTCTTTGGAGTGATTCCATGCTTTTTATTATATGCTAGCTGAATATCTCGGCGTCTATGAGTCTCACTGATGGCACGCTCAAGTGAACCTGTCATAACATCTGCATACAATATCACCTTCCCCTCACTATTACGTGCAGCTCGCCCAATAGTTTGAATAAGTGAAGTTTCAGAACGAAGAAATCCTTCTTTATCAGCATCAAGGATTCCAATCAATGCTACTTCCGGTAAATCCAAACCTTCACGGAGCAAGTTAACTCCCACAAGCACGTCCATCTCCCCTTTACGAAAGGCTGTAAGAATTTGAATACGCTCAATTGTTTTTATTTCACTATGTAAATACTCGGCCTTAATACCTTTTTCTTTCAAATAAATTGATAAATCTTCAGCCATTTTTTTTGTAAGAGTAGTAGCAAGAACACGGAAACCTTTCTTAATAGTTTTTTCGGCTTCAATTATAAAATCTTGAACCTGACCATTATATTTTTTGTCTGCAAGAACTGGTCGTACTATAACTTCAGGGTCAATAAGACCAGTAGGGCGAATAATTTGCTGTACAATCTGAGCACTTTCATCGCGTTCTTTTTGTGATGGTGTTGCAGATACGTATATCACTTGCCCTATTCTTTTTTCAAATTCATCATACTGAAGTGGGCGATTATCTTTCGCACTCGGCAAGCGAAAACCGAATTCCACAAGTGTATTTTTACGACTTCTATCACCAGCATACATTCCACCAAGCTGAGGTAGTGTAACGTGTGATTCATCTATGATAGTTAAAAATCCTTCAGGGAAATATGAAAGCAACGTCTCAGGTGGTTCGCCCTCTTTCTTGCCAGACATATGACGAGAATAATTTTCAATACCATTACAGTAACCAATCTCACGTATCATTGCTAAATCATAATTTGTTCTACGTTTTATTCTTTCAGCTTCAAGTAACTTACCTTCTTTCGCAAATTTCTTTAATTGTAATGTGAGCTCAGCTTTTATTGCTTTTATAGCCTTTTCTTTTTGATTTTTATCTGTAATGAAATGCTTCGTCGGGAAAAGAAAAATATTTTTCTCATCAGCTAGGATATGTGAAGATACTGGATCAACCTTTAAAATTTTTGAAATCTTTCCTCCTTCAAATTCAATCTGATATACAAAAGTCTCAGACACAGGCATTACTTCTACCTTCCCGCCAACAGAACGAAATTGCCCAGAATTAATATCAGCATTTGTTCTTTCAAAATGAATTTCAATCAACTTTTTCATTAGCATTGTACGATCAAGTTTCTGTCCTATTTCCAATTTAAAATTCACTTTTTCATATTCTGCTGGACTACCAAGACCATAAATACAAGAAACAGAAGCCACGATTATTACATCTTGGCGTGTAAGAAGCGCTTGAGTGGTAGCATGGCGAAGGCGGTCAATTTCTTTATTAATCTGTGCGTCTTTTTCAATAAAAGTATCACTTGCTGGCATGTATGCTTCTGGCTGATAGTAATCATAATATGACACGAAATAATGCACAGCAGCATCAGGGAAAAATTCACGAAACTCTTGTGCAAGCTGAGCAGCGAGAGTTTTGTTGTGAGCAATTACAAGTGTAGGCTTACCTATACTTTCGATTACATTTGCCATCGTAAAGGTCTTACCGGTACCAGTAGCACCTAGCAATGTTTGTTTTTGCATTCCACCTTTCAACCCTTTCAGCAATAGAGAAATAGCCTCGGGCTGATCCCCCGCAGGTATATAATTACTCTTTAATTTAAAAATTTTATTTTCCATAATTACTTAAAAATTCTTTTTTAAAATCAAAAAATACTCCGTCGATAATTGACTGGCGCATGTCGGCGACAAGCTTCGTAATAAAATAAATATTGTGAATTGTTGCAAGTGTACCAGCTTCCATTTCTTTTGCTCGAAATAAATGAGAAAGATACGCCGTTGTGTAATTTTTACATGTATAACAAATACAATCAGATTCTATAGATTCAAATAAATCTACAAACTTAGCGTTTAATAAATTTATTTTACCATTTTTTGTAAACACACTTCCATTACGAGCAATACGTGTAGGACCCACACAATCAAATAAATCCACACCATTTTCTACCCCCATAAATAAATCTTCAGGTTCACCAATACCAAGTAAATGGCGTGGTTTCTCTTCAGGTAAAATTTCATTCACCCATTTTACCGCTGTCTCCATATCCTCTTTTGCAAAACTTCCGCCAATACCAAAACCATCAAAATCCATTGCACCAATTACGCTTGCGGATTTCTTGCGCAAATTTTCATCGCGACCACCCTGAACTATTCCAAAAAGTGCTTGCGGTAATTCATAATTCTGAAAATTCTTATCCGCGTAGGGCCCCTCTGGGGTAAAGCAGGAAGAATTTTCAGAATCATGTAAGATAAGTTTCTCAGCCTCAAGTTCTTTATGTCTTGTCAAACATCGCTTCGCCCAAGAATGAGTCCGACTCAAAGCTTCTTCTTGATAGCGCAAATCTTCAGTAGGACTGGTACATTCATCAAATGCAAATATGATATCCGCACCAAGATTATGCTGAATTTCAATAGATTTCTCAGGAGTAATATAATGCAAACTTCCATCGATATGTGATTTAAAAGAAACTCCATCATTCCCTATTTTCGCAAGCGGAGCCTCACTTCCCAACGAACGCTCAGGAATCATAAATGATGGATCTGTAATAGAAACAACTTTACCAATTTCTTTTCCATACGCAGCACCAAGTGAAAAAACCTGAAAGCCACCACTATCAGTCATAGTCGGGCCATGCCAATTCATAAACTTTCCAAAACCACCAGCTTTTTTTATTAATTTATCTCCAGGCTGAAGATATAAATGATAAGTATTTGCAAGTACAACTTGAACACCAGACTCTTTTAATTGTTCAGGTACAGTTGCTTTTACACTTGCTTTAGTTCCTACAGTAACAAAAGCTGGCGTATGAATCTCTCCATGAGGTGTAGTAACCTTGCCTGCACGAGCCAAAGTATTTTCTAATTTTTTATTTATTTCAAATTTAAACATTATTATTTTTTAACTTCTACCCATTTAAGCTCTTGTATATTTACAGGACTTTTTAAAATAACTTTTTGCATAGGACTACGATCATCAGAAACAATATCGGCAACAACAGCCACCACACGAGAAGATAAATGAGGAATAATAACTTGCGTTCCTTGTATAATATTTAACTCCTTTGTAATCATCATTTCAAAATTTCCACCACCACGGCCAAGTAATTCCACGCTTGCATTAGTACCTTCAATCTGTGCTTCAAGAGTTTCTCCTGGACTTGAATATAATTTTACCAGAGCAGTATTATTATATATCTCACTAATTACTCCAATAGGAATAGAAAATCCTGCAAAAACTTCTTGCCCTTTATACATAGAAGCATTCATACCACCATCAATAATGATAGTATCATAAGGAGAACGGTTTGGTTTTGCTAAAATAATACCTAAGATAAAATTCTCTTTTTCAGGTTTTCGCCCAAGCATTTCCTTTAAAGAATCGTTTTCGGTTTTTAAAATATTATAATCAGCCATAGAAAGAAGGAGTTCATTGTTACGATTACGCAATATATCATTTTCTTTATATACAGAAGCTTTAGTACGAACAACATAACCCAAATCACCTATTGTATTTTTACTTGAATTTTCAATATTCCAAACAGGAACACCTATTTTATGAAAAAAAGAAGACGTATATTTAAAAAATCCTAAATAAGAAATTAAAATTAAAAATAAAGAAAGGAATACTCCCCACTTTACTCTACGCATCAAACGTTCTTTATTTCTATCTCGGAGATAAGGCATGGTTTGTACTCAATAATACTTCTTTATAATTATCAAAGTCCTCAAGCACTACACCTGCACCACGAGCAACAGCAGTAAGTGGATCTTCAGCTACATAAATAGGAATTTTAATTATTGAATTGAGCATTGTATCAAGCCCACGTAGTAATGCTCCACCACCAATAAGCACAACACCTCTATGAATAATATCAGAAAGTAATTCAGGTGGAGTTGTTTCAAGCACTTCACGCACGCCGTCAACTAATTGCAAGATAGAAGGCATTATAGCTTCGCGAATATCTGCATCGGTTACAATCACTTCACGAGGAAGACCTGTAACCAAATCTCTACCACGAACTTCAGCTTCCATATAAGGACCCTCAACAACAGAACCAATTGCTATCTTTACATATTCAGCAGTCTTTTCACCTATAAGTAATTTAAACTCATCTTTCATGTAATTAATAATATCTGTATTTAGTCGATCACCCGCAATTTTTATATTTTTTGAAATAACAACACCACCAAGAGAAATCACAGCCACATCAGTAGTTCCACCACCAATATCAATAACCACTGAGCCGAGAGCTTCTTTTACTGGTAGTTGAATTCCAATAGCTCCAGCCATAGGCTCCTCTATAATGTAAACTTCACGAGCACCAGCACTTTTTGCTGCATCTTCCACTGCGCGAATTTCTACATTTGTAATTCCAGTAGGCACTCCCACCACCACACGTGGGCGAATAAATTTCCTAGACATTTTCTCAGCCTTACCAATCAGGTATGCGAGCATTTCTTCAGTGATTTCAAAATCTGAAATAACACCATCTACTACAGGACGTACAGCACGCACATGCCCTGGAGTACGCCCGAGCATTTGCTTTGCTTCTGCTCCCACAGCGACTATCTGCCCAGTTTTTACATTTACCACAACGACAGACGGCTCATTGATTACGATTCCGTGACCTTTCAAATAAACCAAGGTATTTGCAGTACCTAAGTCTATACCAATGTCATTTGAAAAATTGTTGTAAAAGTTTTTAAACATTTTTATAATTCTGAAATAAGATTCTCTAGTGTGACTATTTTGCCTTTTTCTTCTGTGCGCTTTTTTAATTCATAACCACCATCTTTCAGACTACGAGTAGAAACAACAACGCGGTATGGAATACCAATAAGATCTGCATCAGCAAATTTCTCTCCTGCAGTCATATCAACTCTGTCATCAAACAATACTTCAATATTTTTTTCTAATAGAGAATTATATAATTCTTCAGCTTTATTTTTTACTTCTTCATCATTACCAAGTAAAAGCAAATGAACCTTAAACGGAGCAATAGATTCTGGCCAAATAATACCCTTATCATCAGACAGAGCCTCTACTACAGTTCCCATCAAACGCCCTACACCAATACCATAGCAACCCATAAGGATTGTATGTGTATCACCTTTTTCATCTGTATATGAAAGGTTAAATGGTTCTGAGAAGCGAGTCTTTAAATCAAAAATATTACCAACTTCAATAGCTTTATGTTCAACCAAAGAAACCTTATCTAATTTAAGATTTTCCAAAACCTCATCAGTATATACTTCTTGGTTTACGGCAATACCAGTATTTTCATCTACATAAATAGTGTCTTCACCAGCAGAAGTTAAAGTTTGAAATTCATGAGAATATTTTGAAAATACACCACCAGAAGCAAAAGTCAGATAAGTTAAATGCCCAATGCCAGCTCTTTGAAAAATCTTTTTATATACATCTTTCATTTTGTCATAAAAGATTTCAAAGTCTTTTTGATCAGTATGAAAAGAATACATATCTTTCATAAGAAATTCACGTCCACGCAAAATACCAGATTTCGCTCGTAGTTCATTACGAAATTTATTTTGAAATTGATAAACGGAAATAGGTAAATCTTTATATGACGAAATAAAATTTGTAAGCATGTTTACAAGTGGCTCTTCAT
>CAZMDL010000051.1:0-2104 GCA_964565285.1 uncultured Candidatus Saccharibacteria bacterium | reverse complement strand
CAATCATTACAGTAAACAGGCTTATCAGAACTTGGACGAAATGGAACCTGACATGACTTACCACACTCAGAACAAGTTGTAGTAAACATTTCTACAGGACCACTATCGCGACCACCACGATTACCACCTTTTTTAAAGTCTGGTCTTCCTCCACCAAAACTTGGGCGACCTCCTTTAAAACCTCCCCCTCTATTACCACCACCAAAACCACCACTCTGCTTTCTGTAATCGCTCATATAATTATACTTAACTTATTAAATAGTTGCTTAAGAGATTCGAACCCTTATAAGACTACACTTAGTATAACACAATAATAAGAAAATGTCTTGTATTTTAAAATATTAATTTAATATTCCAATTTTAAAATTTGCCAATTCAGATTCTGGACGTGCTTGACCACCATGCTTACCATTAAATACATCTGAACCATCATGCCCACACAAGCTTAAAATTGCATTTGATCCTCCAGGATGCTTGCTAATCCATGAAGTAACATCATACACATTACCATTAATAGCAGTCCAGCAACTTGAACTATTTGCATGGAGAGCTACATCTGCAATCTTATAAGAATTTACCGTAACATCTGAAGAATTTGTATTAGACGCATTTGGATTAATACTTTCTTTTGGAGCAGAAGTTACAGAATTTGTATTTGTATCTTGAATTTGAGGATTTGCTTGGTAAGTAGGTACTTTATTATTCTTCCCTTTTACAACAAAAAATATTCCTCCTAAAATAAACACAAAAGCGATTATTAAAACAATAGTTGATTTATTCATAAAAATTAAATTAATTATATAAGAATTATTATAATATAAAAAAAGCCCATAACATAGTTACGAGCTTTTTATAAAACAAAATTACAATCATCATTTACTATTTATGAAATAACGTCTTAAACTTTTTCTTAATCAAACTTTCAGAATCAGGTGCTGGTGTGCACGAAATTATAAAAGAATAAAAGAAAATTAATACAAATTTAATTCCACTAATAATCAAATGACTCGCAAAGAATAAATCCTGTGTGCTTTTAATATATTTGAAAAAAATATACCCTGGCAAATATCCAATAAACCCAACATACCGAACACGGAAGAAAACATTCTAAGCGAAATAAAAATAACAGCAGCAATATTTGGTTGATCAGGTCTTTTTTTGAATATTCTTTCTACATGGAATAATAAAATAACACACCCAAACAAAGAAAGAATCGGAAAAAATAATATATCTTTTTTTATTTTATCTGATATATCATCAAAATAAGGTAAATAAACAAATCCAACCTCACAGAAAGTTGAAACCAAGATAATAATTTTAGCTAAAGTAAAATTATTTAAACCAAACCATTTCTGGAACCAATCAGTAAAAGCTTGGAATCGAAGGAGTAAAAATAAATCAAGATTCATGACAATAATTTATTAAAGAAGTTAAAAAATATTTTAACCCAAATTATCATGAAAATATATTTTTGTCAAACTAAATATTTAAAACCTACTGAAACAATTCAATTTTCTTATCTCTCCTCCATCTTTTTAGTTCAGCTTCTCTTTTGCGAGACTCAGAAAATGTAGAAAAATTTTCAGAATATTTCAAAATTACAGGACGACGAATTTTAGTATAATGCGCACCTTTTTTAGAATTATTATGCTCTAATAATCTTCTCTCAAGATTATTAGTAGAACCAACATATAATGTTTTATCCGCACATTCAAGAATATAAGTAAAAAACATAGTGTTGCCAGGCTAGGACTCGAACCTAGATAACCTCCTCCAGAGGGAGGTGTCCTACCATTAGACGATCTGGCAGATGAAAAGCAAGATGCTTTACCTGCCACAAATATTACCATAAAATCCTTAAAATACAATTTGAAATATAAAAACATAAAAGGTATCATATATTTATGGAACCAAACAAAAAAGTACTAAGACCAAAACATTTAACAGTAGATGATATCAAACAAGGCTGTATAACGCTCTATGGTGACAATAACGAAGAAACTAAGCTATGTATGATGCAAGAAGAGCTTAGGCAAGGAATTGATACAATTCAAAGCTATAATCCTTCAGTTACATTTTATGGATCAGCAAGATTAAAAGAAGA
>CAZMDL010000050.1:0-3174 GCA_964565285.1 uncultured Candidatus Saccharibacteria bacterium | reverse complement strand
ACCTGTCTCCTCACCTACTTTTATCATTTGAGTCATAATCTGAGGAATTTCATTATGTTTACCAAAAGCATCAGAAAGAGAACTACCTGCTTTTACGTCTTCAGTAACTGTCTTTAAAATCCCTTGATAAATTCTATTACCCACCACAGCTGAAGTAATTTCAATCGCGCGCACAATAGGAATACCTGAAGAAAGCATTGTGTCCATATTGTCTGCCATACGAGAAAGATATAATTTTGTAAAAATATTTTTAAAAACTGGCATTTTGATTTTTACTCCATCTAAGAAACTCTTTCCATTGTCTGTACGAGTAAGGTGAAATAAATACGCACCAGCACCAAGCAAAGCAATCAAAACAAAAATTCCATAATGCACAAGTAAATCACTAATACCAATAACAACCTTTGTGTAAATAGGAATTTCTTGACCAGATTCCTTAATCATAATTGCAAGTTTCGGCACAATAAATACGAACATCATAGTCATTACAAGAACGAAAATTCCAATAACGAATGCAGGATAAATCAAAGCATTTTTTGTTTTTGATGTAAGCGCATATTGACGATCTAAGTAATCAGCCAAATAATTAAATACTTGAGTTAATTTACCTGTCTCCTCTCCTGCCCTTACCATGTTTACATAAAAATCTGAAAATATATCAGGACTTTTACCTAATGCTTGAGAGATAGAACTACCAGCTTGCAGGTCATCAGCTACTTGAAGAAGAGTTTTACCAAGAAGTTTATTCTCTGTGTTTGTGGCGAGTAATGTAAAAGCTTTTAACGCAGAAACTTGAGCTTCAAATAATGTTGCAATCTGACGTGACATAACCACAATATCTTTCATCGGTACATTTTCAAAAAAAGAAATATTCATTAAACCCTTTTTTGCTCCATCTTCTTCTACAGAAACTACAATAAGACCTCTACGCTGAATAGCAGCAATAGCTAAGTCCCGAGTAGTAGCCTCCACTGTACCCTCTTTTTTCTCTCCTGTATTTGTAAGTGATTTATATTTAAATAACATATATTAAAGTAGTTGTTCTAATGCTTTAGGATTTACAGAATACTGGTATGCACTCTCCATAGTAATTTCACCTTTTTGAACAAGTTCAAGTAAAGAACGGTTCATATCGATCATTCCATTCTGGAAGCCAGTCTCAATCACAGTGTCGATTTCATGTGTTCTCTTTTCTCGAATAAGATTTGAAACAGCATTATTGTTTATTAATAATTCAAAAGCTGGTACGCGCCCACCAGCGATTGCAGGAACTAAACGCTGAGAAAAGATTCCAAGTAAACTCGCTGAAAGTTGTATACGAATTTGATCTTGCTGACCTGCAGGGAAAGAATCAATAATACGATCAATAGTTTGTGAAGCGTTATTTGTGTGGAGTGTTGCAATAACTAAGTGCCCTGTCTCTGCTGCTGTAACGGCAGTAGCAATAGTTTCAGGAGAACGCATTTCCCCAATCATTATAACATTCACATCTTCACGAAATGCCGAGCGGAGAGCTGTAGTAAAATCAAGAGTATCAATGCCAACTTCACGTTGATCGATGATTGATTTATCTGGTGTATAAATAAATTCTATAGGATCTTCAATTGTTACAATATGAGCAGCACGTTCTTTGTTGATTAAACTAATCATTGCAGACATAGTAGTAGATTTACCTTGACCAACAGGACCCACAACAAGAAAAAATCCTTGTTGCTTACGAGCAAAAGTTTCAAGGACTTGAGGTAGGCGCAATTCATCAAAGCTTTTGGCTTCCGGTATTAAACGAAGCACAATAGATGTAACTCCACGCTGAAAAAAAGCATTACCACGAAGGCGGTGTGAATCACGGTAAGAATAAGAAAAATCTATTTCTTTATTTTTTAAAAACTCAGCTAGTTTTTCTTTACCAAGCATTTCGCCCAAGACTCCTAAGGTTTCCTCCTGAGAATATTCTTTAGGAACAGCTAAAAATAAAAGCTGGCCGGCAACACGAATCGCAGGCTTACGAGTAGCAGCGATATGCAAATCTGAACCTCCTTGCCCTATCAATGCCATTATTAAACTCTCAAGTGTACTTTTATAATCCATTATTTTTTATTTATTATTTCTACTACTTTTGTAATAACTTCAGATGGTGTACTACTAGCCTTAACAATATATCCACTTACTCCCAATGCTTCTCCTCGCGATATATCTGATTGCTGTCCACGATTCGAGAGAATAATTTTAATAGTACCTTCTGCTAATTTTTCTTCTTTCATTTTTTCTAACATTTCAAAACCATCCATAGCCGGCATAACAATATCAAGTAGCATAACATCAGGATGAAGACCTTCACGTAATGTTTTTAGTGCAAGTTCAGGACCTAGTGCTGTATGTACTTCAAATTCAGTTTGACTAAATTTAAGAGCATACATATCAAGCAGAAAACTATCATCATCTACTATAAAAATTTTTTTCTTGGTCTGTTCCATATGTACTTAAATTATAGTATAAGGGCTATCGTTTGACTATACCTAAAGAGTGTATATCTCTTGAAAAGGCAAATCCCCTTTTAAATTTTTAATAATTGCATCTTCACGCATTGTGATCATACCTTTCGAGCGTGCTACACGATATACCTCACTCTCAATAGGATTTTTCAAAATAACCGATTGCATATCTTTATCAACCATAAACATTTCAAATACAGGAATACGACCCCGAGTACCAGATGGACATTCAGATGAAGGAACTGCTTCATACATAGGACCAGTCAAACCTAGCTTTGCTTTATATTCTGGAGCCAAATCCGCAAATTGCTTTTCAATCATTTGTTTATTTGCTTCATCTTCAGGTAATGCGTGTTTGCTTGTAGGACATGTACGGCGTGCAAGACGTTGAGCCATAACCATAATTAAAGTTGGGGCTATAAGATAAGGATCAATTCCCATGTCTACCAAACGAGGGATAGCACCTACAGCACTGTTAGTGTGCAATGTTGAAAAAACTAAGTGCCAAGTAAGAGCAGTTTGAATAGCAAGCTGGGCTGTTTCTTTATAAGGAATTTTTCCCCCAATTATTCCTTCGGGGTCTTGCCGCAAAATGGAAGGAAATCAAGTTGAAAAAGTATAACAATTTCAAGCATAAATTGTTGATTGGTTTTTTCAAGGAATTTGTATTTTACCAGGTTTT
>CAZMDL010000049.1:0-4652 GCA_964565285.1 uncultured Candidatus Saccharibacteria bacterium | reverse complement strand
TTCTTAAACGCATGATTTTTTCATTATTGCGAAGTTTATCATGTACTTTTGCTTCAATCTGACGAATACGTTCACGGGTGACACCAAATTCCTGTCCAACTTCTTCAAGTGTATGCTGTACTCCATCAATGAGTCCATAACGTAATTCAAGAATCTTTTGTTCTTTTGGAGAAAGCTCAGAAAGTACTTCACGGATTTGATCAGACAAAATACGACGAGATGAATCTTGATCTGGGCGAAGAATTTTATCATCAGGAATAAATTCACCACGAGTAGATTTCTCATCATCATCACCAATTGGTTGCTCAAGGGAAACAGTTTCTTGATTAATCTGTTCGATTACATGAATTTTCTCTACATCCAAATTCATCTCAGTTGCGATTTCTTCCGCAAGTGGTTCACGCCCAAGATCTTGAGACAATCTTCGTACTACTTGTTTATATTTTGAAATTGTTTCTACCATGTGCACAGGAATACGAATTGTACGAGATTGGTCTGCTAGTGCACGAGTGATTGATTGGCGAATCCACCATGTAGCGTAAGTTTAAAACTTATATCCTTTTGTCCAATCGAACTTTTCTACCGCTTTGAACAAACCAAGATTCCCCTCTTGAATCAAATCAAGCAAGGTAAGGTCTGAACTACGCCCTACATATTTTTTAGCAATAGACACAACCAAACGCAAATTAGCACGAGCAAGTAAGTTCTTTGCTTCTAAGTCACCTTTTTCAATACGCTTTGCAAGTTCTTTTTCTTGACTTGCAGCAATCAATGGATACTGCCCAATTTCCTTCAAATACATTTGAATAGAATCATGAGTCTCTTTGTCTTTACTGTATTTAAGTGCAACTTTTTCGTTTTCATTATCAACATCAAGAAGATTTCCTCCCTCAAGAACATCAACCCCAGAAACAGCTAATTTTTCATACAATTCATCTAAGAATAAAATATTATTTTCAATGTCAGGAAATGTCTTAAGAAGCTCATCATAAGTTACAAATCCTCTTTTTTTACCTTTTTCAATAACCTCTAAAGACTTTGCCTCAAGATCTAAAGCCTTTTTTTCAAGTAATGTTTGCTTACTTTGCTTTTTTGGGGCTTGTGCAACTTTCTTCGGAGCTTGTTTTGTTTTCTTAATAACTTTCTTCGGAGCTTGTTTTGTTTTTTTAGGAGGAACTTTTTTTGCTACTTTCTTAACAATTTTCTTAATAACCTTTTTTGGGGCTACTTTTTTAATAACTTTCTTTGCTACCTTTTTTATTGTTTTATTTTTTGTTATTTTTTTCTTCATATAAAAATTATTATTGTGAGCGACGCTTATTAATATGTTCTATTTTATTTCTTAAATCTTGAAGTTCTTTTAATAATTCATTATCGTTTCCTGTCTTACCGAAAGACTCATTAATAACAGCAATTCTTTCTTTAAAAACTTCTTCTTCTAAATTCATAATAAGTTCTCTTAGATTTCTTCGAATTACCTCTGTGTCGTCACCATACCACATTTCAGCTTCAAATGCGAGAGTATCATGTACATCATTATACTTTGAAAACAAATAATCTAATTGATCGTTTTTATTTAAATTATCAGGAATTTCTATGTTTTTATTTTTAAGAACAATAAGCATTCCTAATATCTTTTTCTCAATATCTTCTTTTCTATTTATATTTTTTTCTTTACTAGGTAAAACAGATAAAGCTTTTGGTTGTTCAAGATGACTCTTTTTATATAATTCAAAATCAGCCTGGATTGCATTCATAGGAATTGAAGTAATATCATGAATTTCTTTTATAAGAACTGATTGCTCTATAGCACTTGCCTGAGCATGCAAATAAGGGAAAACAATTTCACGTATCTGACGCCCACGAGCACGCTCATCTTTTGTATCAAAACAAATTTTCTCAGTAAAAAAACGCACAACATGCTTCGCATTTTTTAATATATCTTTCCAATCTTCAGGATTATTACGAATAATATCTGCAGGATCTAACCCTAAAGGTAATTGTGCAATCTTAACCTGCATATCAAGAGATAGTGCAATAAGTGCACTACGCCCCGCAGCACGAACACCTGCACTATCACCATCAAAAGCTAAAATAACATTTGATGACAGTCTTTTTATTAAACCTAAATTATTTATTGTATTTTCAGCGTCGTTAGTCGTACTTGCAAGTGCCGTACCAGACACTGCAACTGTATTTATAATTCCAATCTGATGTGACAATATTAAATCCATCTGCCCTTCTACTATTACAGTATAACCGCGCTTACGAATTTCAGATTTTGCTTTATCTATACCAAATAATACATTTGATTTGTTAAACAAAATTGTATCTGGACTATTTAGATATTTTGCTTCCTTATCATCTTCTTTACCAAAAATTCTTCCAGAAAAAGCAATCACCCTCCCGCTTGAATCAGAAATAGGAAACATTATGCGTGAACGAAAACGATCATACACACCCTTTTCGCCCTGCTTCGTTAACCCAGCATCAAGTATTTCTTTTTGAGTAAAACCTAAATCTGATAAATATTTTGAAACTGAATGCCAATTATCAGGAGCAAAACCAATTCGAAAATTTTTTATAGTTTCATCAGACAGACCACGGCCAAAAAGATAAGCTCGTGCCTGTGAATTTTTTAAATAATTCTCTTCAAAAAAAATACAAGCTTTTTCAAGTGCTTCATATAAACGAGATTTCTCATCCTTACTATCATTTTTAAATTCATCAAGAGTAATACCAGTACGATCAGCAAGAATCTTTAATGCACCTTTAAAATCCACTCCTTCAAATTTTTGAACAAAAGAAAATATATCACCTTTCTCACCACAACCAAAACAATAGTAACTATTACGATCAGGAGACACATAAAACGAAGGTGTCTTTTCATTATGAAATGGACACCTTGCTTTATAGTTGCTTCCAGACTTCTCGAGCTTAATATAAGACTCAAGAAAGTCCACAATCGAAAGCATTCCTTTTATTTGTTCAACCGCTCTTGTCATACCCTTATTTTTTAGGGTTTGTAATTACGACTCCAAATCCTCTTCTTCTTTAATAGCCTCTATCTTTTGCTCAGCCCCAAAACCAGTACCTGCAGGAATAAGATTTCCTATAATAACATTTTCTTTTAGACCACGAAGATTATCTACTCCTCCACGGATTGCATTATTAATCAAAACACGGTTTGTGTTCTGGAAAGATGCTGCTGATAACCAACTCTTAGTTGTAAGAGATACCTCAGAAATACCAAGAACGATAGTTTCTGCTTTCGCCTCTTGACCATTTTCTTCTTTAACACGATGATTCTCTTCAATCAATTCTATTGTTTCAATAATCTCACCTGGTGAGAATGTAGTATCACCTGCATCACGAACCTTCTTACGAGAGAACATTTGGCGAATAATGATTTCAATATGTTTACGAGAAATAGATGCACTTTGCAAGTCATAAACTTTGTTGATTTCACTAACGATGTAATCTTCCGCTGCTTCTTTACCACCGTATTTTACGATTTCATTAATATCAGCTGAACCATCAGTAAGTAAATCCCCTTTCTTTATTCTATCTCCAGCTTTAACAAGAGGTTGACGGCGAGGTGGAACAGTATACTCAACTTCATTTGATTTAGCATCACCTTTTGAATCACCAAGAACTTTAATGATTTTTTCTTTACCATTATCTTTTACTTCGAGAACTTCACCATCTGAAATACTCACGATTGCAGGATTTTTTGGAATACGGCGTTCGAAGATTTCTTCCACACGAGGAAGACCAGTTGTGATGTCGACAGTCGCCACACCTCCAGCATGGAATGTACGAAGTGTAAGCTGTGTACCTGGTTCACCGATAGCTTGCGCTGCAATAATACCAACAGCTTGACCAAGTTCAATGAGACAATTACGTCCCAAATCAAGACCATAACACTGACGACAAAGTCCATGAATAGTATCACAAGTAAGAGGAGTACGGACAGTCGCTTCTGTAATTCCCTTCTTTTCTAGATTTTTAGCATCTTCTTTTGTAACGATAGCACCTTTCTTCAAAACAACAGCACCTTCTTTATCTTTAATATCAGCAAGCAATACACGTCCATGAATATATTTTGCAAATACACCATCAACTGCATGAATTGTTTTACCATTCTTACTTCCACAATCTTCGATAGTAATAACTACATCTTGTGATACATCCACCAAACGACGAGTAAGATATCCAGCTTTAGCTGTGTTAAGAGCAGTATCGGCAAGACCCTTACGAGAACCGTGAGTAGTAATGAAATACTCAAGAGGAGAAAGACCTTCGATGTAAGATGGAATAATTGGGAAATCGAGCGTCTGACCTGATGTGTTAACAATCAAACCTTTCATACCACACATTTGTACAAGAGAAGCCATGTTTCCACGAGCACCAGATGTCACAAGGTCATATGTTGAACCACGAATATCCAATGAAGCAGGAATTATTTTTTCAATTTCTTTCTTTGTACGTTCCCAGATTTCAATTACTTTTTGGAACTTTTCATCTTCAGATAAAAGACCATCATTGAATTGCTCAAGAACAACTTCTTCTTCTTTTCTTGCTCCTTTGATTAAATCATATTTTCCTTCAGGAACTTTTACGTTATCAATACCCCAAGTTACCCCAGAGTA
>CAZMDL010000048.1:0-3725 GCA_964565285.1 uncultured Candidatus Saccharibacteria bacterium | reverse complement strand
AATAATAAAAACCTGCCGAAGCAGGTTTTTATTATTGTATGAAATATAAATTCCACATCAAACCCTGCTCGGGAATACAAAGCATGTTAAGATCGGACTCGTCTTTCTTTTAAAGAAAGCATTACCGTTGCGGCACAGTGGAGGAATACAACCTCACTTCCAAACATACTAGGTTTTATTTTGTAACGTACTAAGCTTTTAAAGGCACAGACTCCACGACAGAAACTTGAGATTCTTTTACTAACCATTTCTCGATTGCAGGTGAGAGAACTATAGCAAATGAAACATTTCCAAGCAAGTGGAGCATTGTAAATGGTATTTGCCCAAAAAACGCAGAAGAGAAAGATTGACCAAAAAATATTGGACCAAGAGTTAAACCAGTCAAAGCATCATAAAGAATAGTCCCAACAACAGCAAACAATACATAACTAGAACGACTTGATTTATTCTTTAAGAATGCAAAAGAAGAAATTCCAAGTAATCCATATGCAAGTGCAGTAATAAATGTCCAAACTCCTAAACCAGAAGTTACCATATCATATAAAACAATACTCAAAACCCCAAAAACAAAAGCTGAAAACCATCCATACACTTTTGCAAAAGGCATTTGTATTGCCATTAAAGGTTCAATGTTTGGAGCACGAAATGGCAACAGACGCATAAGCATTGCAAAGACAAACGTAACTATATATTTAATCCAGTTCTTTTTCATATCGTTAAATTACACTAAATCACAAACTCCTGCAACACAAGCCAATTCTTTCTTTACTTCTGTTTCATCACGCAGTTCATAAGTTACAATCTTTGAGAAATCAAATTCAGGCATCTTACTTGTAAGTCTTTCATAAGTTTCTTTTGAAATTGATTCATATGGGGCTAGCTGATACACATGATTACTACGAGGTAAGAAAGAAAGGCCACCGACAATATCCCAATTTTGATATAACCAATGTGCAACCTTAATCCACTCATTCTCCCCTACTGAAATAGTTACAGATGGATTGTGTTCAGTATAATTAACTTTTACAACCTTCCAGTGTTCAAGCTGATCTATAGCAGAAATATCATCTTTACAAATTGCACCTTCTGGAGCTTTCATAGGAAACTCAAGAACAAAAGTATTTGCATCTTCAAAATTCTGACCTACTTCAGGATAAAATGGTACCCCTTGATCTTTCATCATTTTGAAAAGTGCATCAGTAGCAGAAATACGCACACGACGAATATAGTATGGTGCATGACGTGGATGCATACCTGAAGCACAGTCAACGGTTTGAGAAACAGTACCTGAAGGTTTTACCGCAGTAATACATGTAGACTCACTAATACCAAAACGTTTTGCATATATTTTATTTATACGAATAGCTTCCAAGCGCAACTTCTCAAGCATCTTTGCATCACGAGCGAGCTTTGAATCCCATTGACCAGTTACAGAGACACCCAGCAATCTTTCTTCATCACAATTCTCTTTCCATTGTTTTGAAAGATAACCAAACTTTGTAAGCGTTGATTGGTATGTACCTAGTATCGTAGCAACACGAATCTTTTTCATTAGAGTTTTTTCTGTATCTTCAGCACGAGCCACAACCTCTGATAGATTACAAAATTGTTTTGAGCGAAGAATAATTTCTCCACAAGCATTTGATCCCATTTCACCAATAAAATCTTTAGACTTTTCTATTCTACGTTTTGGAAGAGATGTGTATAAAGATCCACGGTTAAAAATTCCACGCTCTCCACTTCCTGATTCCATAAGAGCTATCCATTCTTTCAAGAATTCAGTTTCAGTTGGTTTTGTATTATAAACAGCTGAGTTATTTGCAAGCATTCTTTGACCTTCGTTTAGCCAGAATTGACCATTCTTTGCATCACGCATTTCTTGGTCATCAAGGTCAGACAGTGAAATAAGAGCACTACGACGCACACCACCAGAAACCACACATTCACCGATCTTACAAATTATATCGTGTGCGTCTATGTTACGAAGATGGCGTCCTTGGCGTTTTAGAATTCTTTCACGAGTAAAACCAAGTAAATCAATAAGAGGTTTTGGGCCAGAACTTTTACCTCCCATTATTTTCAAACGTGCACCAGCTGGGCGAAGTTGTGAAAAATCAAAATCAACATCTTCCCCATTAAACCATGTCTTCATACCTAAAACGAGAGCATCAGCCCAACCTTCTTTTGTGTCTGGCACAACAAACTTTGGAACTTTCTTACCTGTTTGTGGTTTGATCTGAGGAAGAGCTTGAACATTTTTACTTTCAATAGAAAATCCAACACCAGTACCACACATAGAAATGTATACTATTTCGCCAAAATCTTGGAAACTTGCCGGAGCAATAAATGAACAGTTATAAGCACATACATTTGTCTTTTCTGCGGCAGGGCCAGCAAATTGCAAAAGACGCATTGAAGGCATTGCTTCTTGTTTCAAAATTGATTCACGAACTTCTTCATACTCTTCAGCGGTAAGCATATTAGAAAGTTTACCTTTCATGAATTTCATATAACGGTCAACAGTTTCAATCCATGTTTCGCGTCTTCCCTCATCTTCTATCCATTTTGCATAAGTACGGTAATAAACGAATTCAGAAAGCGGATTACGAAAATACTGTTTACTTTTTTCTGCCAACTCACGCACATGCTTAGGTACAGTCACACCATGAGAACGCAGACGTGCACGCTCTTCACGATACAATATATATAGCTTAGACGCCTTAACATAATCAGAAAGCATCAGCTCTTGCTCTACTCCGTCTTGAATACCTTCCACAGTAGGCACAAAACTCTTATGCTTCTTAGCAATCTTTACTAAATCCATCAAAACACGGTTAGCCACAAGCTCAGCTTCCTTCATAGAACCCTCACCTGCTGCAAGCATAGCTTTATTAATAGCACCAACTATCTTTTCGAGACTAAAAGGCACACTAGAACCATCTCGTTTTTGAACGCTTTTAATAAATTCATTCTTACTTGGCTTAGATTCGACTTTTACATCCTCTTTCGAAACTTTTTTTGCTACTTTTTTAGTAGCTACAGCTTTCTTTTTTGTTGGCATAAAAAATTTTGCTTAATTAATAATTGTTCTTACTTTTTTATCGGGATTATATTATACCCCCGAGCAAGTTTGTGCTCAAGCAAGATAAGTCAAAACTCAACACAGCATAAGACAGAGTAAACTTCGTCAAATAGTTAAAAAAAATTCCAAAAAAACCTTTCTATCTCAAGCCCTCACGACAAATAAATTTCCAAAAATTAAAAAACAGAGAAATTTTAAAATTTCTCTGTTTTTTAATAAATTTTTACCCACAAAACACATTATAATACCTCTTTTTGATAACATTTTTCACAATAGACTTTTTCAGGGCGGTCAGGGGCGTACGTAGTCTCAATAGGATCATTACAAAACGAACAATTCCTGTCATAAAACTTATATGGACCTCTACGAACTAACCGATCTTTGTGACGACAATAGAAACATTGCCGTGGTATCGGTAAAACCATTCTTCTATAGAGTAATAATTCCTGTTCCGTAATTTTATAATTACGTTCACATTCAATACATTTTAGTATTTCATTTTTTATACTATCGGTTACATCTGCAATATGATTTGGTATCTGATCAGGCAACAACGTCTCTTTTCCTTTTGTGATTTGAATATTTTCTTCCCAGCGAAAACTTGAAGATACAGCCTCTTCTTTTGTCATTGGCATATTGTCCT
>CAZMDL010000047.1:0-8444 GCA_964565285.1 uncultured Candidatus Saccharibacteria bacterium | reverse complement strand
AAAAAGGTTTTACACTTATCGAATTGCTCGTTGTTATCGCTATCATCGGTGTTCTTGCTTCAGTTGTTCTTGCTGCTACAAACTCAGCTCGTAACAAAGGGAATGATTCATCAGTAAAGAGTAATCTTGCAAACACTCGTTCCCAAGCAGAAATATTCTATAATGACAATAGAAATAGTTATTATGGTGGTACTGCTGCTACAGATGTTTGTAGCTCAACTGGTGTTGCGGCAAATAATTCTAATGTAAAAGGTATTTACAATATGGTTCTTGCTGCTGCAAAAGTTGTCGGTATAACAAGTGTTACTCAGAATGCTGCTTCAACTTCAACTACTGCTACATGTAATAGTTCTGCAACTGCATGGGCAGCTGAAGTTCCATTAAAACAGGCTACTGGGTATTGGTGTGCTGATAGTACTGGAATTTCTAGAAACAATACTTCTGCTGGTCTTACGACAACTACGGATTATACTTGTTAGTTTAAATATAAAAAACCACTCAGAAGAGTGGTTTTTTATATTTATGATATAATTTATATATGAATACTTTTATTTTTGTTTTTATTTTTTTACTCGGAAATATTATTGGAAGTTTTCTCAATGTAGTAATTTATCGTTTCAATAGTGGAAGGAGCGTAGGGGGGAGAAGTAGCTGTATGACATGCAGTACTACACTTCGATGGTATGAAATGATTCCTGTTATTAGTTTTCTTTTTCAGAAAGGGCGTTGCTCTACTTGCTCTACAAAAATTTCTCATCAATACCCATTAGTTGAGTTTACTACAGGTATTGTTTTTGCTATTTTAGCTTTTCATTTTATTCCTGTTCTAAATTTTTCTATTTCAGCTTTTGTATTTTTGCTTACTTTTTTTATTTTTGTTTTTTCGTTACTTATAGTTATAGCTGTGTATGATATTCGCCATAAGATTATTCCAGATACATTAGTATATGCTTTTGCTTTTGTTTCATTATCTTCAGTTTTTATAAATACCACAGGAATTGGCCCATTATTTATAGCACCTCATATGAGTGTATTTTCTGTTGGTCCTCTTTTAGCAATTCCTTTTGCATTAATATGGCTGATCTCAAAAGGAACTTTAATGGGCCTTGGTGATGCAAAACTAATCTTAGGTATTGGATGGCTCCTTGGGCTCTCTCAAGGTATAGCAGCACTTATAATTTCTTTTTGGGTAGGTGCAGTATTTGGACTTTTGGTTTTACTTTTTTCACATAAAAAAGTAGGAATGAAAACAGAAATTCCTTTTGCTCCTTTTATTATCTTAGGAACATTGATTGTTTTTGTTTCCCATATAAATGTATTTAACTTAGCTTCATTGTTTGTATTTTAAATTATTATGAAATTTAATTTTAAAAAAAATAAAGCATTTACACTTCTTGAAATGATGATAGTTGTGGCTATATTTGCTGTACTATCTGCTTTATTAATTTTTAATTATAGTAGTTTTAAATCTTCAATTTCTTTAAATAATTTGTCTGATGATATTGCTCTTACTATACGTAAAGCTCAAGTATATGCTATTTCTGTAAAAAGTGCAGAAATAGCTACTGCTAGTGGCGCTTATTTTCCAGGGTATGGTATCCATTTTTCTACAACTACTATGCCAGCAAATGGTTCTGAAGCTAGTGAAAAGAAATTTGTTTTCTTTGCTGATATTTTAAATCCAAGCACTCCAGGGCTTCCATCAAACAAAGCTTATGATAGTTATAATGGAATTTGTGATCCTAATTTTATTTCTTATCAAAATGAATGTATGGATGTTGTGTCTATTACTTCTCAAGATAAAATAAGTGATTTTTGTCTTGATGGTACTTGTAATCAAGCAAGTAATATTTCGAGTTTAGATATTGTTTTTATGAGACCTGATTCAGATGCTTATTTTTGTGTGAGAAGTGGGGCAGGGGCAAATTGTTCAAATCCTAATGCTAATAGCACTTCTAATTATTCAAATGTAAGTATTATTTTGAAATCAATTATTTCTAATAAAACAAAAACGATTACAGTGTATAATACAGGACAGATAAGTGTACAATAATTATGATTAATTTTTATTTTAAAAAACAAAAAGGTTTTACTTTGATTGAGCTTATGGTGGCTACAAGTATTTTTATGGTAGTAATGCTTGCTGCTACTGGTGCACTTATGGTTGCAAGTAATTCTGCAAGAGAGGCAAAGGCTCTTAGACAGTCAATGGATAATGTAAATTATGCTATGGATACTATATCTCGTTCTTTGCGTTTAGGTTCTGGATTTTATTGTACCTCTACTAGTGTGTCTTTACCTGTTTATACAACTCAGGATTGTTCTTCTGGTGGAACTGCTATTGTTTTTATTCCTGCGAATACTACTACTCCTGGACAAGCAGACACTATGTATCGTTTAGGTAGTATTGGTGCGACTACTATGCATGAAATTGAGCGTTGTGATAAAAACGGAAATTGTGTTGCGCTAACTTCTCCTACGGTAGATATTACGGATTTAAAATTTATAGTAAAAGGTTCAGGTGCTACATCGACAGGTGATTTTAATCAGCCAAATGTATTTATTATGATTAGTGGACAGGTTTATGTTAAAAATCAAAATGTTAAATTCTTTTTACAAACCTTAGCTTCACAACGTAATTTTGAATAATATGAAAATAAATTTTAAAAATAAAAAAAATAAAGGATTTACTTTAGTAGAAACAATGATTGCTGTTTTTATCCTTACACTCGGTATCACATCTGTATTGTCTGTAATTGGAGGAAGTTTCTTTTCTGCTCGTTATGCAAAAAACGAATTGACTGGTACGTATTTAAATCAAGAGGCGATAGATTATGTTAGAAATAGTCGTGATACTTTAGCTTTTCAAAATGGAGATTGGACTTCTTTTTTAAAAAAGTTTGGTTACGATGATACAAAATCAGGAGGGGATGATTTATGTTTTAAAAGCCCAGGATGTTCATTTGATGTTACAGATAATGTAGGTACTTATTTAAAATATTGTAATAATGTAGCGTTTTGGGGTTCACTTCCTTGTCCTGAATTATATATAAATTCTTCTCCTACTTCAGGTTTGGGTGGTTATTATACTTATGATCAAAACATTTCTGGTGCAATTCCTGCAAAAATGAAAAGAATGATTTTTATGCAATTAAATAGTAATAATAGTAGTGGTTATGAGGTTGATATCACTGTTACTTCAGAGTGGCTAAATGGTAATGTCGTACGCTCACAAACATTGCGTGAAAGTTTGTTAAAATGGCAATAATATATGAAATTTAATTTTAAAAAAAATAATAAAGGTTATGCATTGTTATTTACAATGATAATACTAAGTGTGGTGACTGCACTTGCTGCTGGTATTTCAAATGGTTTCTTGAAAAATCAAATTCTTGCTTCTACTGCTCGTGAGTCACAAATATCTTTTTATGAAGCTGATACTGCTCTTGAGTGTGCTATTTATGCTGCTGAGGTTGTAGGTATGGCAAATATAAATGTAAATAATGCTGCTGGTAATTTCAAATGTGGTTTGAATCAGGATGGTTCTACTGCTACTTTATATAGTACAATGCCAGATCCTAAGGTTAAGCAATATAACGTAGATCCAGATCCAAATACTGTTGGACCATGTTTTAAGGCTTTTATAGATAAATCTTCAACCACAGTAAGTACAATTCAAGCTCGTGGTTATAATACTTGTGATTTTACAAACAAAAAATTGCTTGAACGTGGTATCGTGGTAACATACTAAAAGCATGGAAAATAGTGAAAAAGTCCAAAAACGAATAATAAAACTCCGTGAGGAAATTAAGCGTCTAAAATATAAATATCATGTAGAAAACGACCCTTCGGTTACAGATGATGTTTATGATTCACTTACTCGTGAGTTATCTAAATTAGAAGAACAGTATCCAGAATTTAAGACAAATGAGCTTGATCGGGTTGCTGGTATGGCTCTCGATAAATTTGTAAAAGTAGAACATTCATCAAGAATGCTTTCACTTAATGATGCTTTTTCAAAAGATGAATTAAAAGAATGGGAAAAAAGGATTTCTAAATTAATACCGGGTATTTCTTTTGAATATTTTTGTGAATTAAAATTAGATGGTTTGGCCGTATCTCTTATGTATGAAAAAGGTGTATTTGTTCGTGGTGCAACTCGAGGTGATGGATTCGTTGGAGAAGATATTACTGAAAATTTAAAAATGATAGAAAGTATACCTCTTACCTTGAGTACTTTATGGACTGGTGAAGTTCGTGGAGAAGTAGTAATGAAAAAAAGTGTTTGGGAAAAATTAAATAAAGAAAATATTAAAAAAGGTAAGGCTACTTTTGCAAATACTCGTAATGCTGCAGCAGGTAGTGTTCGCCAGCTTGACCCAAAAATTGCTAAAGAGAGAAAATTAGATTTTTTTGCTTATGATGTTTTAGATGAAAGTTTGGAATCTCATAGTCTTAAGCATACTTTTTTAAGAGAGAATGGTTTTGTTGTCGATGCTCATGAAAAAAATGCAAAAAATTTAGAAGATGTTTTTTCTTTCATTGATATTATTGAAAAAAAGCGAGATAATTTTGATTATGGTACTGACGGTTTGGTGATTTGTGTTAATGATATTTTATTTCAAAAACAATTAGGCATAGTGGGTAAGGCCCCTCGTTATGCAATTGCTTTTAAATATCCAGCTGAAAAAGCTACGACTACCGTAAAGGATATAACTGTAAATATTGGTCGTACTGGTGTACTTACTCCACTTGCTCATTTTGTGCCAACTCTTGTGGCGGGTTCAACAGTTTCAAAAGCTACATTGCATAATATGGATCAAATTGAAAGATTAGATATTCGTATTGGTGATACTGTTGTAATTCAAAAAGCTGGTGATGTTATTCCTGAAGTTGTAGAGGTGTTGTTTGGTATGCGTAATGGGAAAGAAAAAAAATTTAAAATGCCAAATGTTTGCCCAGAGTGTGGCGGAGTGGTAAATAAAAAAGACATATTTTATTTTTGTGATAATAAAAATTGTAAAGGTAAAGATAAAAGGGGGATGCAACATTTTGTTAATGCTTTTGAAATTTATGAAATTGGACCTAAGGTTTTAGATAGATTGAAAGATGAAGGTTTGATTAGTGATGCTGCTGATTTATTTACATTAGATAAATCTGATTTAGCGGGACTTGAAAGATTTGGAGAAAAATCTGCGGATAATATTATTAATTCTGTGAACTCTCATAAAAAAATTGAATTATGGAGATTTATTTATGCTCTAGGTATTTTACATGTTGGTGAGCAAACTGCGCATGATATTGCAGATTGTTTTTTAAGCTTAGATAAAATAAAAAAAGCAAAAGAAGAAGAAATAAATAATATAGAAAATATTGGGCCTGTTGTCTCAAAAAGCGTTTTTGATTTTTTTCATGATAATAGAAATTTGAATTTTATTGATAAATTATTGCGTAATGGAATTACTCCATATTATAAAAAGGTAGAAAGTAATAAGCTTTCTGGTAAGGTTTTTGTTTTGACTGGTACACTACCGTCTCTTTCAAGAGATGGTGCTAAAAAGAAAATTTTGGAAAATGGCGGTAAGGTCGCAAGTTCTGTTTCAAAAATGACTAGTTATTTATTGGCAGGGGAAAGTACGGGTTCTAAATATGATGAAGCTTTAGAGCTTGGTGTGCCGATACTTAGTGAAGAAGATTTTTTGAAAATGATTTAATATGCTATTGTAGCTATATGGAACTTCAAGATATAAAGAAATTAGCTGATTTGGCTCGAATAGAAATGACAGAAGAAGAAATGAGAGAATTAGCTCATGATTTTGAGCCTATATTGGCTTATGTTGGGCAGATTAAAGAAGCAGTAAATCTTGCAAAGGATGATAATGATTATTCTTTGATTAACGTTGCACGCCATGATGAAGTAACTAATACTCCTGGTTTTTATACTGAGAAAATAATAAATGAAATGCCTGATAAACAAAATGGGTATTTAAAAGTAAAACAAATTCTTTAATATGGAAATTAATTTAAAAGAACTTACAATACATAAAACACATGAATCTTTAATAAAAGGAGATTTTACTGTTCGTGATTTAGTAAATGAGTATTTGAAGGTTATAAAAGATAAAAATAATGATATAAATGCTTACTTGGAAGTGTTCGATGTAGAAGCACAAATTATAAAAGCTGAATCTATGTTTAAGGATGGTACTGCAAAAGAAATGACTGGTATTCCTATTTCTATTAAAGATAATATGCTTTATGAAGGGCATGTTGCTTCTGCTTCATCTTTGATGTTAGAAAATTACAAAGCAACTTATGATTCATTTGTAGTAAAATCTTTAAAAGATGCTGGTGCAATTATTCTTGGTAGAACAAATATGGATGAATTTGCTATGGGTAGTTCAACTGAAACAAGTGCATTTGGAATTACGAGAAATCCAATTAATAGAGATTATGTACCAGGAGGTTCAGGTGGTGGAGGAGCGGCTAGTGTTGCTATGGATGGAGCACTGTGTGCACTTGGTTCAGATACTGGTGGGTCTATTCGTCAGCCTGCGGCATTTTGTGGATTAGTTGGATTGAAGCCAACATACGGTACTGTTTCTCGTTCTGGGATTATTTCTATGGGTAGTTCACTTGATCAAGTAGGTCCTGTTACAAAAACAGTTAGAGATACAGAAACTCTTTTTAATACAATTAATGGTTACGATAAAATGGATGGAACATGTATTCCTACAGAAGATAGATTACTAAGTTCTCCATTAAAAAAGAAAATTGGAGTTCCAAGAGAATTCTTAAAAGGGGATGGAATTGATAAAGATGTTTTGGAGAATTTTAATATTTCTTGTGAAAAATTAAAAAATGCTGGTTATGAGATTGTTGATGTTTCACTCCCTCTTATAAAATATTCTTTGCCTGTGTATTATATTTTGATGCCTGCGGAAGTAAGTAGTAACCTTGCACGTTATGATGGTATTCGTTATGGACAAACATCAGAAGGTAAAAATCTTTTAGAGATATATGCAAAAACTCGTGGAGAGTATTTTGGTAAAGAAGTACGCCGTCGCATTATTCTTGGTACTTATATACTTTCGCATGGTTATTATGATGCGTATTATAATTCTTCCGTCTTAGTGCGAAAGGGTATAAGGAAAGAGTTAATGAATGTATTTGAGAATGTAGATGCTATCATTACACCAACGTCTCCATTTCCTCCATTTAAATTTGGGGCTAAGCTCGATGACCCCATTGCAATGTATATGTCTGATGTTTTCCTTGCTCCTGCAAATATAGCCGGTGTTCCAGCTATATCTATTCCTTCTGGTTTTAATAATGATGGTTTACCTTTTGGGCTCCACGTTATGGCTCCACTATTTCGTGAAGATATTTTGTTTACTATAGGCAAAGACTTTGAGAATACAAAAGAAAACTAGTATAATAAAAATATGGCAGATAAAAATGATCATGGGGATTCCGGTCAAAGTGACTTTGGATTATGGGTTGTTATAGGAGTTGCTATATTAGCTCTTGTGTTATTTGGTAGCTCTAAGACAGTTTTTGATCCACGGTATATTAATCTCGAATATTTTTTTAATAAAATTTCTGACGGAGTTAATCCTTTTTTAGAAACAATAACTAATGGCCATACATGGTATATGGTTGGTGTTGTTTCTTCTTTAATTTCTATTTTTTGTATTGGTATTATAATTTTTTCTCTTGTTCGTATGAGAGAGATTCAAAATCATGAGAAAGAAGAAATTGATCACTATATATCTCTTGCACTTGCTCGAGATAGAGAAGTTGAGAGTAAGCAAAATCCTCGTTGGCGTTATGTTCTTGGTTTAGTGGAAAGTCCTTCAGAATCTGATTGGCGTATTGCTATTATAGAGTGTGATGCTATTTTAGATGAATTACTTGAAAATATGGGATATACAGGGGAGACTGTTGCAGAAAAATTAAAGAATGCTCAAAATTCTCAATCTTTTCTTACTATTGATAATGCATGGGAAGGGCATAATATAAGAAATAGAATAGCTCATGAAGGATATGATTTTCCTTTATCTCAACTTGAAACTCGAAGAATAATTAGATTGTTTGAAACAGTTTTTGAGGAATTACGTTATATATAAAAACACCCACATTTGTGGGTGTTTTTATATTCTGCGCAGTCGACGGGACTTGAACCCGCAACCTCCCGCGTGACAGGCGGGTGCTCTAACCAGTTGAGCTACGACTGCAAAACATAAAACGATTTTACTCGTTTGTGTCGGCAGGAGGAATCGAACCTCCGACCTCGGGCTTATGAGTCCCGCGCTCTAACCGTCTGAGCTATGCCGACATATTCAAACAATAGACATCTTGGCTTGTCACTTGCCGAATGTTGCGGGGAGTGGAATCGAACCACTGTCCCAAGGTTATGAGCCTTGTGAGATACCTCTTCTCTA
>CAZMDL010000046.1:0-5670 GCA_964565285.1 uncultured Candidatus Saccharibacteria bacterium | reverse complement strand
TACCAATTCTGTAATTCGGAAATATATCTTTTTCTAAACGTTTTGCTTCACTTGTTACGTTTTTCATTTGGAGTTTCTTTTCTTGGTCTTGGTCAGGCTCATTTATTCGCGGGCAAATCACATAAGCTTGGCGACCTTCTTTAAGTTGTTTATGGATTTCTTCGTATGCTTTTATTCTCTTGTTTTCTGTGACTATTTTTGTAATTACTTCTTTGCGTCCTTTCGGCATTTCATTAATAATACTTAGATCTAGATCTCCGTATATAGTAAGAGCAAGTGTGCGGGGGATGGGAGTTGCTGTCATTGAAAGATAATGAGGTGCCATAATCTTCCCATTGTATTCTTTCTTTACTAATTTCATTCTTTGATTTGTACCGAAGCGGTGCTGTTCATCTATAATAGCCAATCCTAAATGTTTGAATTCTACACTTTTTGATATTAATGCATGTGTACCAATTACTATTGGTATTTCACCATTTTGAACCCATTTTAATAATTGTGATTTTGAAATAGTGGTCCAGTTGGTTTGTGCACTTGCTACTTTAGTAGGGAATTTACGGCAACCTGATCCGGTGATAAGGCCGATTGAAATTCCTGTATGTTTAAAATAAGTAATAAAGTTTTCAAATAGTTGTGTAGCTAGAACTTCGGTCGGTGCCATGTATGCAACTTGCACATTACCAAATGTTTGGATTTTATTTTTCTCTATGTCGTATGGCCGGTTCTTTATTATTGCATATGCGATAGTAGCTGCTATGAATGTTTTTCCACTACCCACATCACCTTCAACTAGTCGTGACATTGGTTTATCTTTTATTAAATCATCTAGAATAGTATTAATTGTTTCAGTTTGTGAATTTGTGGGAGTAAATGGAAAACGACTTACAAAATCTTTTATATCTTCTTTTGATACTTTTATCTTATATGAAAAATTACTCTCGTATTCTTTACGTTCTTTTAAACGAGCAATCTGGATAAAGAAAACTTCTTCGAACGCAAAACGTTTACGAGCCATGTCCTTGTGGTCGTTTTTCTTTGGCATATGAATCCATATAAGTGCAGTTTTTAATTGAGGTAAATTATATTTTTTAATTATTTCTTCTGGAAGATAATCTACCATATCTTTTGCACAATCTTGTTTAAGTATTTTTACAATTGCATGGTAAATCCATTTTGATGTAATACCTCTTGATTCTCCATAAATAGGGTAGCCAAATTGTACTTCTTGTTCTCCTTTGTTAAATAATGATTCATGTAAATCAATAGGTAATACATCTTCTTTATTTATTTCTGGATTGGTTAGTGTCATCCCGTATGTTTTGTGTAATGATACTTTTCCAGTAACTCTTACCATAGAGCCTTCCTCAAGCATCTTTGCAAGGTATGGCTGATGAAACCAAATAATATTTATTGAACCTGAAAGGTCGGTAAGTGTGGCACTACCCATGGCTATTTTACTTGAGTATCCTTTTTTTGTTTTTAATTTTGATATTTTTCCTAGTATTGTTACAAGCTCACCATCTTCTAGAGTGTTTATCTGCCGGATTTCAGAAAGGTCTGTATATCTTGAAGGAAAATAGAACAACAAATCTTTTATTGTTTTTAGATTAAGATTATCTAGAGCTTTTTTTTGTTTTATGTCGATTCGAAAATGTTTTTCTATGTTATCATTCAAATTCATTATTGTATTTTAACATAAAAACACCTCAAGATTTTTGAGGTGTTTACTTTGTATTTTTGGGTGGGGGAGTTGTGGGTCCTATTACATGAGGGAAATTATCTATCCCTCTTGGTTGAGGTCCTTCTTTTTTCTTACCAAATAGTACTATTCCACCTATTGCTATAAGTATCAGTAATCCTACTATTGCTATTGTTTTGTCTTTTTGTGTCATTTTATTGTTTAACAAATAAATCTGTTTGCCAATTTTTCATCTGTTCAATTGCCTTTGTGTCTATATTGATAGACGCTGTAGCACTATCACGTATTTCTTTGTGGTTTGCAGCAATTGTAGCCAAGCGCTCCATTGTTACTGCACTTTGTTTGTTTATAATCATTGCATGCAAATATGCTTGGTCAAAATCATTTCCAACTTTATCAGCTAAGTCACCAGTTAGTCCGTCGATTATTTGCTTAGGTGTCATTTGAGAAACCTTATCAGAAAGAACCTTCATATCTGTAAGAGGGTTACTATTGTTTTTATTTAAATATGTTCCAAGGAGGAAACCAAATACTAATACAATTATAATTGTAAGAGCGTGACGCATTTTATTTTACTAGAGTTTTAATTTTTTCTGCTAATTCATCAAGTGTAAAATTTGATTTTACCATGAAATCAGTAGCACCAAGTGATTCTGCTTTTTTTACATCAGCATCTTCTGAGAGGTTAGAGAATACTAAAACAGGAAGAGATTTAGTAGATTCTGTTTCTCTAATTTTTTTTAATATATCAAATCCATCAAAGCTCGGTAATACAAGGTCCAGTAAAACTAGGTTTATACCTGGTTCAGCTATCTTTTTCATACCTTCTTCACCGGTAGATGCTGTTAGTATTTCGTGACCGTCTTTTTTAAGTTTACTTACTTCAAGTCCTTGAAGGAAAGTATCATCTTCGATTATAAGTATTTTTGCCATGTGTGTATTATAGTCTTTTTCTAATGTATAGGCAATCCAACAAAAAAAGTTGTGCCACCGTTGCTATTGTTTTCAAACCATATTTTACCATTATGATGTTCTACTATGTTTTTTGTAGTATATAATCCAAGTCCTGAGCCTATTTGATCTTTTTCTTTGGCGTTTTCAGCTCTGTAGAACTTTTCAAATATTTTTGGTATATCATTTTCTTTTATTCCTATGCCATTATCTCGAACTGAAATTTCTAGGGTTTGGTCTTTTTGTCTAAGTGAAATGAAAACTTTGTCGCCGGTGTTGCTATACTTTATTGCATTTTCAATTAAATTTTGGAATACAACTCGAAGCATAGAAAAATCTCCTGGTATAAGTGGCATAGATTCATTAGGTTTTAGGAAAATACAATCAATACCTTTCTTTTGATATTCTCCAGAGAATTCAAATAATGTTTCTTCTATTATTTTTGTTATATCTGTAGGGCGGAAATTAAATACTAGTGCTGTATCTTCGGTATGGTTTAAAGTGAGCATGTCATTTACAAGTGTAATCATGCGTTCATTACTGTCGTAACCTTTCTTTATAAATCCTTCTTGTTCAGCGCTCATTTCTCCTAGATCTTTATCTAAGAACATTTTAAATATCCATTTTAAGGCCGAGAGGGATGTGCGGAGTTGGTGTGCACAAATAGATATTAAATCAGATTTAACTGCATTTATCTTTTTTAATTTCTCATTTTCTTTTTTAATTTCTTCTATATTATTGTCCATTATTTTTTGTGGGGGATTGTACCAAATGTACCAATCTTACCTATATCAATTTTTTGAATTTGTTCTTCGTCTATTCGTAGTAATTTTACTCCAAAATAAACCACTAATGCTATTACAAGAAAATCGATTCCATTATTTAAAAAAGAACCATAATGCACTACTACTTTTCCAACATGAACTACCTTTTTGTCGAGATCATCCACTCCACCTAGTAAGCCGTTTATTATCGGATTTATTATATCTGTTACTAGTGATGATACAAATTTTGAAATTGCACCTCCAAGAATGAAACCTATTGCCAGTCCTATAACTCCTTGGTTCTTAATGAATTCTCTGAATTTTTTTATTTCTCCAATCATTATTATATTCTATCAGTATGGAAGCTATTCCTCAACCTTTTTGACTTTTAGCCTTATTTATGTTATATATTATAAAAAATAAAATATTTATTTATTCATGCACCAAAACAATTTTACAGTCGAGTCTTTTTTGACACATTTATCTTTCCTTAAACAAGAGAAAGAATTAATTAAATTTTTAGATTTAAACGGTAATCATGACTTGTATAATATTGCTTATAGAGATATAAAAAAGCAGTATTATGTTATAGGTCACGAACGAAAACAAAAGACTAAGGAAATTGTTAATAAATTTCCAATAAAATTTAGTAAAGCCACCAACATGGCCTTTTCTGTTTCAGGAGAAGATTTTAGAGCAAATTCACCGGTTTACTTTTTTGAACTTGATTTACCTGTATGTTTAATCTTTTTGAAAATACAAGATTTTGAAATTTTAGAAAAACATATTTTGGGTAATAAAAAACTTATTCAAGCTGAAAAGAAAACTATTTTTAATGGTTTTTTGTCAAAACCTAAAGAAAAGAAGGGTGAAGTTGATTTCCAGAATGCTGATACCTACGGTATTGGTTCTTAAATTCTTAGTTCTTTAATTTTAAAATAAAAGCTACTTCATTTTTGAAGTAGCTTTTGTCGTTTTATGAAACTGCATTGTATACGGCTTCGTATACTTTTTTATCAAACATACTTGGAATTATATTTTCAGTATTTTTGTTTTCTACAACTTGTGCAAGTGCAATTGCTACTTTTACAAATAATTCATTTTTAAATTGTGGAATTTTTTTATCAAGCATTGCACGGAATAGGGCAGGGAATACGAGTGAATTATTTATTTGATTTGGAAAATCAGAACGCCCTGTGGCTATTATAAATGCACCAGCTTCTTTTGCTTCATCTGGCATTATTTCTGGAGTAGGATTTGCAAGTGCAAATATTATCGGATTTTTATTCATACTCGCAATCATTTCTTTATTTAATACCCCTCCTTTTGAAAGTCCAATAAATACATCTGCGTTTTTTAGAGCATCTCTGAGCACTCCTTCGTTTTTTTCTATACTACTACCGTTCAATAATTCTATTTTTTCTTTTGTGAGATCATTTCTTCCTTTATGAATAATTCCTTTGCTATCACAAAAGATTGTTTTGTTTATTCCGTATTCATGAAGAAGCCTCCCCGTAGCTACACCAGCAGCTCCAACGCCTGATAGTACTACTACGGTATCTTCTTTGTTTGTTCCTCTTAATTCTAATGCATTTATTATTGCAGAGAGAGTCACTGTAGCTGCACCCCATTGATCATCGTGCATTACTGGGATTGATAGTTCTTTTCTTAACCTTTCTTCTATCTCAAAACACCTTGGAGCAGAAATATCTTCAAGGTTGATTCCTCCAAAAACTGGAGAAATTTGTTTTACTATTTTTATAATTTCTTCTGTGTCTTGTGTATCAAGACAAATAGGGAATGCATCTACATTTCCAAATTCTTTAAAGATTGCTGCTTTACCTTCCATTACAGGTATTGCTGAAAGCGGTCCGAGGTTTCCAAGCCCAAGAATTGCTGATCCATCTGAGATCACCGCTATTGTGTTTCCTTTAATTGTGTATTCACGAGCGAGCGTATTGTCTTCAGATATTGCAAGGCATACACCAGCTACACCTGGAGTGTATGCAATTGAAAGATCATCTTTGTTTTTAAGTGATACAGTACTTACCACACTTAGTTTGCCGTTGTGCTTTTTGTGTAATTCTTTTGATTTTTCGTACAAGGGGTTCATTAGCGGTATTCATTGTACAAAATTCGAACTTATTTTGAAAGCAATCCTGATGATACCGAATACTAGCGTTCCCCGCGCGCTACGCGCCTCTGTGCAAGGCACAGAACTTCTGCAAAAGCAGAAGTGCGTGGAAACGCTAAATG
>CAZMDL010000045.1:0-1823 GCA_964565285.1 uncultured Candidatus Saccharibacteria bacterium | reverse complement strand
TCTTCTTTGCAATCTCTTCATTCTCGCGAGTAAGGATCATTCCTCCACGTGGACCACGAAGTGTCTTGTGTGTGGTGGTAGTAATAATATCAAAACCGAAATCAAATGGATTAGCAAGTGTCTTCGCTGCAATTAATCCTGCGATGTGCGCCATGTCTGCCATTGTAATCGCGCCAACTTCCTTTGCAATGTCCACAAACTTTTTGTAATCAAGCGTGCGAGGGTATGCAGAGAATCCAGCAATAATTAATTTTGGTTTTTCTTCTTTTGCAACACGAAGCATATCATCATAATCAATCTCTCCTGTTTCTGGGTCCTTCATTTTGTAGGTGACGAATTTAAAAATCTTTGCAGGAAGTGTCATTGGGTGCCCATGAGTAAGATGCCCTCCGTGAGAAAGGTCCATACCCATCACTGTATCCCCCGGCTCGAGGAGCGCTGCATAGACAGCGAGATTTGCTGGTGCACCAGAGTGTGGTTGCACGTTTGCAAATTTACAATTAAAGAGTTCACACGCACGAGCTATCGCAAGGCGCTCTACTTGGTCGGTAAATTCTTGCCCACCATAGTAGCGACGGCCTGGGTAGCCTTCAGAGTATTTATTGGTCAGGACTGAACCATTTGCTTCACGAACAGCAATAGAAACGTAGTTTTCAGATGGAATAAGCTCAAGACCATCTTCTTCACGAGATGTCTCTCCAATTATAGCTTCATAAATATCTTTGTCTTGATTTTCTATGTGTTCGTATTTCATAATCCTATTTTAGCATGTTTATATAAAACAAAAAAACAGAAGCTATAGCCTCTGTTTTTAATATAAATAAATTTTTATTAACCAAAAAACTCAAATTGCTTTCCAATTACATTTTCGGATGAATCTTTATTAAAATACTTTTCACTACCTTCTAATAGATATACATTCTTAATCCCTACTTTAATCATTCGATCCCAGCAATCCTTACAACACCACCAGTGCCCCCATAAATACAAATCAGCATCAAAAACTTTCCCTGCTGTGGTATTAAAAATCGCTTTGATCTCAGCATGATTCTTTGGATTACATCCATCACATAATTCATATTGTTCACCAGTTGGAATATTTCTTCTAACTCTCTCACATCCATGTAACTCATGATAGTTACTACCATTTGCACCGAAACCAGATACTAAACCTTCGTTTGGTCCTACAATAACAGCTCCAGTAGGCATTGTTTTGTCTAATGAATTTGATTTAGCGATTTTATACGCAGAAGCCATGTAGTAATTATCCATTCCTACATAAAGTATTTCTCTTCCCTCAGGTAAATATGGATAAGAAATATTTTGATTATTTGATGAATTTTCCATAGTGTTATAATTATTATTGTTTTGATATACTATACATCATGACAACATTTGATACAATCTACCAAAATATAATAAAAAAAGTGATGGAAGAAGGTATTGAAGAATTAAATACTCGAACAGGACATAAAACAAAAGCATTACCAGGAATCACTTTTCAAATTGACATAGAAAAAGATGGCTTTCCATTATTAACACTTCGCAAACAACCACTTAAATCACCCATTGCAGAACAAGTATGGTTTATCCAAGGAGAAAAGGATACTACGTTTCTTCGTAAATTCACGAAAATGTGGGATGCATTTTTAGAAGAAGACGGCACACTTTCTTCTGCATATGGATGGAGATGGAGGCACCACTTTGGAAGAGATCAACTTGGTAAGGCTATTGAACTACTTGAGAAAGATCCAAGTTCAAGACATGGCGTAATCGTTACATGGGATCCAAAAGATGATGGCTACGGAGGAACACCAAAAAAG
>CAZMDL010000044.1:0-4703 GCA_964565285.1 uncultured Candidatus Saccharibacteria bacterium | reverse complement strand
AAAATAAAAAAGATTATACAAATATAAACCAACGCCTTGTTTTGAGGTATTTTTGGCAAGTTGTAAAGAAGTATAAAATCTCTTTTTATACTGTGCTTATTTCTACTATTGTAGTAACTGCTTTTGATATTTATATTCCATTACAATATTTAAAACTTTGGCAGATATTTTCTTCAAGTGATACGAGCTTGGCTGTAGATAAAGCTCGTAGTTTGGTTTTGTATATTTTACTTTTCAATCTTATCCGCTGGTCTCTTCGAAGATTGAACTCTTTTTCTAATGATTATTTTCAAGCAAATGTAATGGCTGGATTACGAAGTCAGGGTTTCAATTATATGCTTGGACATTCACACTCTTTCTTTGCAAATAATTTTGGTGGTTCACTCGTGCAGAAAATAAATAAATACGCACGAGCTTTTGAAAAACTTACAGAAAAATTTGTTTCAAATGGTTTGCCACTTATTGTTCGTAGTATTGGAACTGTTGTTGCTATATTTTATTTGGCTCCGAAGTATTCTTATGTAATTGCTGGTTTTTGTGTTTTGTTTATTGCAACTTCTATAATACTTACTAAATTTAAATTGAAGTATGATGTTATTGCTGCAATGCAAGATACAAAAACTACTGGGACACTTGCTGATGCGATCGGTAATCATTCTTCTATTCAATTATTTGCTGGGCATGAATATGAAGAGAATCGTGCAAGGGAAGTAATCGGAGAACAAAAGAAAGCTACATTGTTTAATTGGTATTTGTGGGATGGTTTATTTTCATTGCAATCTTTTTATATAACTATAGTTGAATTTATTATATTATGGTTAGTTATTTCAGATTGGAAACTTGGACTTATAACATTGCCAGTGATTATAGTAATGCAAAATTATTTTATCCGTCTTGGTGAAAATCTTTGGGACTTTGCTGGTATTGTGCGTGCTTATTATGATTCATTTGCTGATGCACAAGAAATGGCTTTAATTCTAGATACTCCTTATAAAGTTTCAGATAATCCATCTCTTGTATTGAAAGATGCTAAAGGTGAAATTGTGTTTGACCATGTTTCTTATGTTTATGATAAAAATGAAACTAAAGTTCTTGATGATTTTTCTTTAAAGATTAGACCAGGCGAGAAGGTTGCTTTTGTAGGTTCTTCTGGTGCGGGTAAATCGACCATAGTTCGTTTGATAATGCGTTTGTTTGATGTCGTTTCTGGCGAGATACTTATTGACGGTGTAAATATTAAAAATGTTAGTCAGAAAAATTTAAGAGAGACTATAGCTTTTGTTCCGCAAGATCCAGTATTGTTTCACCGGTCACTTATGGAAAATATTCGTTATGGTAGGCGTGATGCCACAGATGAAGAAGTTAAAGAAGCTGCAGGTCTTGCTCATTGTGACGAATTTATAAATGTCTTGCCTCATGGATATGATACTTATGTAGGCGAGCGTGGTGTAAAACTTTCAGGTGGAGAGCGACAAAGAGTTGCAATCGCGCGTGCTATTTTAAAAAATGCACCGATTCTTATACTAGATGAAGCTACAAGTGCACTTGATTCTCATAGTGAGTCACTTATTCAAGATGCTTTACACGTGCTTATGAAAGGTAAGACCACACTTGTGATTGCACATAGGCTTTCTACTATAAGAGAAATGGATAGAATTATTGTAATTCATAAAGGCAAGATTTCCGAAGACGGAACTCATGATGAGTTAATAGAAAATAAAAATGGTATTTACAAGAAGTTATGGAATTTACAAGCTCTTGGATTTAAAAAGAATAAGATGCTTTAAAGCTCGATAGATTTTTTGTTTTCTTGTACTGATTTATATAAAAAGTAAGATATTATTCCTATCGTTACAATAGGTGATATATATTCTGGTATATGAATACCAAAGCTGTCAGTTAGCATGATTATACCTAAAGCGAATACAGAATACATTGCACCGTTCTTTAGATAAGCGTATTTTTTGATTCTATCAATATTTCCTATTGTTAGTTTTCTTAATACGTATGCACCAAGTCCATTACCGAGCAGGATAAGGGGAACTGATAGTGTAAAAGCAAATGCTCCGAGCACTCCGTCGATTGAGAATGTTGCGTCTATTATTTCAAGTGAAAGAATTTTACTTAGGTCACTCATTCCACTTTTGCCTGATAATAATTCTTTTTCGCCTTTTTCTGCATTTTCTTTAAAGCCATGTGTTATGAAAAAAGCTGTTGAACCTATAACTGCACCAAAGGCAAGCATAGGAGAGATTTTCATTGCATACCAAACAACTACTGAAAGAAGTATTGCAACAGTTGCAAAGAACCAAACTCCTTGTTTTTGGAAAAATTTCTCATGGCGTAAGCCAAAGTTTTTTGGTTCAAGAAATAACCAGTGGAAAAATAAGAAAATTAAAAATATTCCTCCTCCAATAAGAAGGATAGGGGCTGAGCTTTCGATTGCATTATGTATTGCAGGGTCATTTGAAAATGTGGCAGTTATCGCACCTCTAGGACCAAGTGATGGTATAGTAGCCCAAACTATAACAAAAGGTAATAATCCACGAACTACAAAAACAGCCAAAATAAATCCCCATACAAGGAACCATTTTCGTGCTTTTGCCGACATTGTACCTAATACTTCAGCATTTATTACTGCATTATCGATACTTGATATTATTTCAAAGATTGATAAACCTAAAACCGTTAAGATTATTCCAAATATGTTCATTATGTTGTCTATTATATAGAATGAATTCCCGATAAACAATCCTATGTTATAATAAAACATTATTCTTAAGAAAATCACATTTGTGAAATAAAATATGATCTATTTAACTTTGGTGGGTATTGTTTTGTTGGGAGCATTGGCGAGTTTGTTGTTTGGTTGGTTTTGGTATTCAGGAAAAGCTTTTGGTCCTATATGGATGAAAGAAATGGGTATGGCTAAGCCAGATATTTCAGGCGGAGCTTTAAAAAAAATGATGATTAAAATGCTTGCTTGTGGTTTTGGAGCTGAACTTTTAAAATCTTTTTGTTTATTGTTTCTTTCTGTTGGACTTGGAATAAATCAATTTTTCTTGGCTTTTGTGTTATGGCTTGGATTTATGGTCCCTATACTTCTAAATACAGTTATTTATGAAAAGCGTTCATGGAAATTATTTATGATTCATGGTGGGTACCAGTTACTCTCTTTGTTTGTTATTGATTTAGTTTTCTTTTTAATTTAATTCATGTTTAAAAATAAAACTTTAGTTATAATTTTTTGTACGGTATTTATTGATCTTCTTGGTATTGGAATTTTAATTCCAGTTATTCCGCAATTATTTGCAAATCCACTTTCGGAATTTTTTATGCTCCCGGCTGGAGTTTCATTAAATACAGGATTTCTAATGCTTGGTTTTCTTGTGGCTGTTTATCCGATAGGGCAGTTCTTTGCTACTCCAATTCTTGGTCAGCTTTCTGATCGTTATGGAAGAAAAAAGATATTGGCCCTATCTCTTTTAGGCACTTCACTTTCTTATATTGTTTTTGCTTATGCAATTATTACAAAAAATATTCCACTTCTTTTTGTTTCTCGATTTTTTGATGGTTTAACCGGTGGAAATATTTCTGTCGCACAAGCTATGATAAGTGATGTTAGTACTCCTCATATGCGCGCTCGTAACTTCGGAATGCTTGGGGCTGCTTTTGGTCTTGGATTTATTTTCGGGCCATATATAGGAGGGAAGCTCTCAGATCCAAGTGTGGTTTCTTGGTTTACTGCATCTACTCCGTTTTTCTTTGCAGGAATTTTAGCATTCTTAAATATGCTTTCTGTGTATTTCCTTGTACCAGAAACAAACTTCAACAGAAGGCTCGATAAAATAACTTGGATTAAATCACTTAACAATATTCGCAGAGCTTATGAAATGAAAGGAGTAAATATTATATTCCTTACAAACTTTCTTTTCTTTGCTGGATTTACATTCTTTACTACATTCTTTGGTGTTTTCCTTATAAAGAAATTTAATTTTACACAGGGTAATATAGGAGATTTCTTTGCTTATGTAGGTATTTGGGGTGCGTTTACTCAAGCTGTTCTTGTACGCTTCTTTGCAAAGATGAGTCAAAAGAAAATAATACAGAATACGATTGTTTGTTCTGGAGTTTTGGTACTTGCGTATTTCTTACCTCAGTATTCATGGCAATTACTTTTTATTCCGCCATTCTTTTCTTTGTGTAATGGTTTAACTATGGCGAATTTGAATAGTTTGCTCTCTCGTTCTGCTCCGCCTGATAGGCAAGGTGAGATACTAGGAATTAATGCTTCTGTTCAAGCATTAGCACAATCAATTCCAGCAATTCTATCTGGTTTTATTGCAGCAAATTTATCTTCTAATACACCACTCGTGGTTTCATCGGTTATTATAGTAATAGCTGGTATTACTTTTTGGAAATTATACAAAGCTCCAGATACAAAAAGGAATTAAAACTGAAAAATCCCATATTATCATTTGATAGCATGGGATTTTTTTGTAAATTCTTGTGTTATTGCATAAATAGCTACGGGTATAGATAATACTTGGAAAAATTCTATCCAATATAATTCTTTGCAATGCATGCAGTAAATACATGTAATGTGAGATATTATGTTTGAAATCCATCCAGTTATTAATGAAATTCGGGTATGAAAAGCAAGAAACATTGAACCAGCGAGTCCACTTATGGATTGTATTAAT
>CAZMDL010000043.1:0-4695 GCA_964565285.1 uncultured Candidatus Saccharibacteria bacterium | reverse complement strand
AGGTGTTTTATATTTAGTTAGAAATAGCGTTTGATGCAGTGATGTATCGAACGCTATTTTTTATTGACAATATTTATATGAGATGTATTATGTCGGTATGAGAAAGATAATAATCAATTCTTTTTTGGTGCTATTACTTGTAGGCGCTTTTTCTATGGTTATACCAGCAAAGGCTTCTGCTTGGCTAGTATTAACTTTAATGTTGGAGTAGGAATGAATGGGTATTCATCTTATGGTAATTATATGCCTGTATATGGAGGTTATCCATATGGTTACAATAATTACGGATATAATAACAATAACTATTATTATGGAGGTATGGGTTACGCTCCTATGTATAGTAATTATGGCTATGGTAACTATGGTTACAATAATTACGGATATAACTATGGTAATTACTATAATGGATACGGAAGCTATTGCGGATGTTGGTAAAATAAAATCCCCACGAAAGTGGGGATTTTATTATTCTTCATTATTTGGTTTATCGAGTGCTATCGTTTCTATTGCTATTGCATCTCCGGTGATTCGCATTACGTCTTTATCTATTTTTCTAAATTCATGATTTGATTTATTGAAATGATTTACTGTCGTAGCGAGGGTGTCGCCAAGCTTCTTGTGGTACTCTTCGTATTTTTGTAAATGAGTTCCAAGTTCTGAAACACGTTTGATAATATCTTTTGCACTTTCTTCTATTTGCAGAGCTTTCAGTCCTTGGAGTACTGTTTGTAAGTATGCAAGGAAAGAAGTAGGGGAAACGATTATAACTTTGTATTTACTTGCTGCTCTTTGGATTAGGTTCTCGGTGTCTTCAGTAACTGCACCAATTTTGTTGATAATTAAATCATAATAAATTGCTTCATGAGGGATGAACATAAATGCAAAATCCATCGTGCCTTCTTCGGGCTTAATATATTTTGAAGTTTCGACAATTCTGTTTTTTAAATCATTTAAGAAAATCTTTTCAAATCTTTCTTTTTCGGCTGGGTCATGAGTTTCACTTATGCGATTATAATTTTCAAGTGAGAATTTAGAGTCTATAGGGATAATTTTATCTTTTACAAAAACCACAGAATCGACAATGTCGCCATTCGGAAATGTATATTGCATTTGATAGCTTCCTGGGGGCATTACGTTTTTTAGTAATGTCTCAAGATAGTACTCACCCAGTATGCCACGTTGTTTTGGGTTCTTTAAAATGTCTTGCAGGCTTTGGAGCTGGTCAGTAAATGACATCACTTGTTTATTCGTTTCATCAAGGCGAGTGAGGCGTTCAGTAATATCACGAATGATATTTTGGGATTGGTTAGTTTGGTGGCGGATTGTTTCGTTTACTTCTTTTTGTGATTCTGAAAGTTTAGAATCCACAGTTCTTGAGAGTTCGTTAATCTGTGCGAGGAGGAGTTGAAGGGAAGTGTCGTCTTTCTTTTCACTATTATTTGAGCTACTTTTTTTCATAAAAATATAGCCCATGATCAAACCAAACGCGACTGCAATTAAAACAATAAATAAAGTGTTCATATGTGTATTATTTTAGCATAGAAATATTTAATCTTAATAAGATTTAATATTATTGACCTTTAATATATTTTATGTTATTTTTTGCAAAACTAATTATTTTAAAAATGAATATTACAAAATTTGAAGATGTTAAAAAAGCATCCGAAACCCTTAATGTAAACGTAGAGTTTATAGCTCCTTTATTTAGTATTAAAACCCCGGATGAAGAATCTTTTGAAGAAATTATTTCTGGTGAGTACACTGTTGATGACTTACTTAAGGTTTGTAATAATTTGTAATTTCATTTTACGAAATAAAAAATCGCTATGCATAAACATAGCGATTTTTTTTATACTAATTTCCCTAAATAATATTTGAGCGTATAAATCCAATCTTCATCATCAGTTCCTTCCTTTGTACTAAGGAACCATTCTAAATATCCGCGGTCTATTTTTGCTACATCTGCTACTGTTTTGCCAGCATGCTTACCAAAAGAAAACATGTGCATTAATGAAGGTTTAGCAGAGATTTCAATCATTTTTTTTATTATCTCTTCTTTACTTGAATTCTTTTCTAAATCTTCATAACCACCTTCTTTAAACTTTTTTATAAATCTTTCAAATAGTTTTTCGAGTACTAGTACATCTCCAAGTGCATCGTGTGCTTGAGCTTCTATTTCAATATCTAAGTAGTATCTTAAAAATTGCAATTTGTGCTGAGGAAGCTTACCTTCTTTATCAAGGGCACGAGCTATTCGCAATGTGCAGATTGTATTCTTTGGAGTGATACCTTCTTTTTTAATCATTCCAATATCAAACTTGGCATTATGAGCCACCATAATGTTTTCAGGATTTTCTAAAAGTGATTTTATTTTTGAGTAATCTTTACTTTCTTTAAATGATGGTTTATTTTCCACCATTTTATTTGAAATATGTGTGACTGCACTTGCTTCAGCTGGGATGCGTATTTCTGGTTTGTATAATTCACAAAAAATTTCATCTTCTGTTTTGTATGCGAGTTGGCAAAGGAAATCTTCATTACTTATACCTGTTGTTTCTGTGTCTAAGAAAATAATTTTCATATAGTGCATTTTAACATATATTTGTTATACTTTACATATGATTCACGAAGGAATAAAAAATGGTATTAAAGATGCAATGAAAGCTCGCGACATTGTAAGACTTGATGTATTGCGCGGTTTATCAACAGCATTTATGAATGAGCTTGTAGCCACAAATCGTACACCTCAAGATACTTTGAGTGATGAGCAGGCACTTGCTGTAATTACTCGTATTGCAAAACAACGCAAAGATTCTATTTCTCAATTTACAAAAGCTAATCGTATGGATCTTGCAAATGAAGATCAAGCTCAGCTTGCCATTTTAGAAGAATATTTGCCAAAATTAATGGAGAAAGATGAGATAGAGAAAATTGTAAAATCTATAAAAGAAAGTGGTGATTTTTCTGATTCAACTAAAAAGGGTTTATTTATGGCATCCGTTATGAAAGAATTAAAGGGTAAGGCTGATGGTGTTTTAGTAAAAGAGGTTGTCGATAGTTTATTTTAATAATAAATAATAAAAACATATGCGAATTATTGCACATTGGATTATTCTTTCGGTTGCTGTTTGGGGAACTACACGTTTAGTGGGTGGTATTAGCGTGAATCCTATTTGGGTTTGTCTTATTGTTGGTGCTTGTCTTACATTGTTTAATATGTTTTTGAAACCTATTATAAACATTCTTACATTACCTCTAAATGTAATCACTCTTGGTTTCTTTTCATTACTTGTAAATGGTGTTTTGTTTTGGTACTTAGGTACAGTTATACGTGGTTTTTCTGTAACTACATTTATGGCTGCATTTGTAGGAGCACTTATAGTGTCACTACTTAATTGGCTAATCACAAAGGTCTTTCGTTTTGATTTGTAATTATGATTACTTTAAATTTCCTCCGTCATTTTGTAGAATATCATGCCGAAGCTGCATATATACTTATCTTCTTGGGTGTTATTCTTGAGGGGGAAATTGTAGTTATTTTTGCTGGAATCTTTGCTCATTTAGGTTCTCTGAATTTTTTTATTTCATTATTATGTGTAATTATGGGAGGTGGTTTAAAATCAGTATTGGGTTATGCACTAGGTTCTTATATAAATCGTAAGCATTCACATATAGGTTTTGTAAAACGTATTGAGAACCGTATTCATTATTTCTTTCCTAAATTCCGATCGAAACCTTTTTGGTCTATTTTTATATCAAGGTTTTTTATTTTAGGATTAAATTGGTTTACTTTGGTTTTTTCTGGTTTTTCTAAGGTTAATCTTCGTACTTATATAAAAGCAGAAGCTCTCTCTTTAATAGTTTGGGCTGTAGGAGTTTTGTCTTTGGGTTATTTCTTTTCTTATACAGCGCTTTCTGTTAGTCGTGATGTTAGAAAATTTTTATTAATTATTTTATTTTTCTTCTTGCTTTTCTTTATAATACAGAAGATTGTTGCGTTTATGATTGATTTGATGAGTGATAAATATCGTAAAGAAGAATAAACATATATGAATTTATTTAAAAAAAAGAAAATACTAGTAACTCATGATAATACATTTCATTCTGATGATGTATTTGCTACAGCTACACTCTCAATACTTTTTAACAATAATATAAAAGTAATTCGTACTCGTAATGAAAATGAAATAAAAAAGGCAGATTTTGTGTATGATGTAGGTGGTATTTACGATAAAGATAAGAATCTTTTTGACCATCATCAGCTTGGTGGTGCAGGAAAACGATCAAATGGAGTACCGTATGCTGCATTTGGTTTGGTATGGGAAAAGTATGGTGAAGCCATATGTGGTAGTAAAGATATTGCAGATAAGCTAGATAAAAAATTGGTCCAAGCTGTAGATGCGAATGATAATGGATTTGATTTATTTACACTAAAAACAGAAGTTGCCCCATATAGTTTTCAGGATGTTGTGTTTTCTTTCCGTCCTTCTTGGAAGGAGGCTCCTGATTATGATAAAGCTTTTATGAAAGTTGTAGCTATTGCACGTGATGTGCTTATGCGCGAAATTAAAAAAGCAAAAGATGAGCTTGAAGCTAAGAACATTATTGAGAAATTTTACAATGATTCTTCTGATAAAAGAATAATAGTTATAGATGGTAATTATCCTTGGGGAGAAATAATTGGTCGCTACAGTG
>CAZMDL010000042.1:0-6505 GCA_964565285.1 uncultured Candidatus Saccharibacteria bacterium | reverse complement strand
TAATGATTGTTTTGGGTGTACTAATTTACGTAAAAGTTCTTACTGTATTTTCAATAAACAATATACAAAAGAAGAATATTTCAGAATTCTTTCTGAAATGAAACTGGATACCAAGACTGGCATCGAAGAAGCATCTGTCGTCGCGAGAGCATTTTGGGGAACACAGATAAATAAATATCACCAAGGACTCCAAAATTTAAATTCATATGGTTCATATGTAAGCAATTCAAAAAATGTAACCGAATCATATATGGTAAAAGGTGGAGAGGATGTAAAGTATAGCCAGTATGCTTCTGTTGCAAAAATTAAAGATTCTTATGACTATTCTATTTGGGGTCAGGATGTTGAGTTGTGTTACGAGACCTCTGTGTGTGGTGAGAATATTTATAATGTAAAATTCTCTTGGGATTGCTGGCCAAATAATAATAATGTGGAGTATTCAACTCATTTAAAATCATGCTCGGACTGCTTTGGTTGTGTTGGGTTACGTAGTAAGCAATACTGTATTTTTAATAAACAATATACGAAAGAAGAATACGAAGTACTCGTAGGAAAAATAAAAAAGCATATGGATGAAATGCCATATGTCGATAAGAAAGGAAATATATATAAATACGGCGAGTTCTTCCCAATTGAATTTGCTTCTTTTGGGTATAATAATTCTTTAGCAATCCAGCATTTTAGTATAACTAAAGAAGAAATTATAGAAAATAATTATGGCTGGATAGAAGAGGAGCCAGGTAAGTATGCTATTACTAAAATGAGTAGCGAAATACCAGAATCTATAAGTGAAGTAGATGAAAGTATTACGAAAGAAATTTTAGAATGTGCGCAGTGTCGCAGGCCATTTAGAATTGTTCCCAATGAGTTCATTTTTTTGAAAAATGGGAATTTACCAATTCCTAGTAAGTGTAGTGAATGTCGACATGAGCATCGAATTAGCGATCGGTTTAAAATATTCTTGTATGATGGTCACTGCATGTGTGGTGGTTCCACAGATGAGACAGGTCAGTTTAAGAATACCGCCAAACATACTCATGGAGATACCCCTTGTGGTGAGACTTTCAGAACAGGTTTTAATCCTAAATACGGAGACATTGTTTACTGTGAATCATGTTATCAAAAAGAGGTTGTTTAAAAAAAATATTCTGTTGGTATAAATTGGCATGGGAATTATTATAAAAACAAAAGAAGAGATTGAAATACTAAGGGAAGGTGGTAAGCGCCTTGCTACTATTTTGGCGAAAGTTGCAAAAAAGGTTGCTCCGGGTGTTAGTACTATGGATCTTGATAAATATGCTTATGAGCTTATAAAAGAGGGTGGTGATGAACCTGCATTTCTTAATTACAAGCCAGAAGGTCATCATAAGGCATTTCCTGCGTCATTATGTACTTCAGTAAATAGTGAAGTTGTTCATGGTATTCCAAATGCAAATAAAATTCTAAAAGAAGGAGATATTATTTCAATAGATCTTGGTTTAAAACACAAAGGGCTTTTTACAGATCATGCTATTACGGTAGGGGTGGGGAATATTTCAAAGAAAGATCGTGAACTTTTACAAGCTACAAATGAATCATTGATGGTTGGAATACAAGCTGCACAGTGTGGTAATACTGTGGGTGATATTGGTTATGCGATTGAAAAATTTGTTGGCAATAAATACGGTATTGTGCGTGAATTATCTGGTCATGGTGTAGGTAAATATATCCACGAAGATCCATATATTCCTAATTTTGGTAAAAAAGGTAAAGGGGAAAAATTAGTTTCAGGTATGGTTATAGCAATTGAACCGATGCTTAATATTGGTAAGAAAGATATCGTAAGTATGTCTGATGGATATACAATAAAAACTGCTGATGGAGCACGTAGTGCACACTTTGAACAAACTGTTTTAATTAAAGATGGTGAACCAGAAATATTAACTGTGATATAATAATCACATGGAAAGTTTTAATTTTAATAATGCTCCTAAATTTAAAAACCCAGAAGAAGAGGTAAATTATTTGCGTGCTCAATTAAAAGAGCGTGAGCAAATGCTTGTGAAGAATGGTTATGAAGTTACAAAAGAACAAGTAGCTCATGAAATTATTCATACATACAAAGAACAAACTCCAAAAGATACACTTCATAAAAATGCTGTAATGAATCCTAAAGAGCAGGAAGCTCTAGTTCTTCGTTTGAAGCCAGAAATGCATGATCATCAGATGGAAGAATTACTTGGTGTTTTACTGGATAAGGGTATCTCAAATGCTCTCGATATTGTAGCCAAGATTGGTAGTCCTCACCTTGATGATGATTTTCACCGTTTTTTGGTTCAGTATTTATTGCACACTCATCGTATTCCTGGCTTAAAAGAAGGTACTTCTCTTTTTAAATCATTAGATATGAAATTATTTGAAATATCTTTACCTGAAATTGCTGAAGGTGAAAAGAAGGGTTTAAAAGAATTACTTTCAATGATGGAGCAATTTTATGCAGGTATGCATTCTATCGGTGAAGGGCGTCAGAATTATAACCGTAATCATTTCACTCTTGAAATTGCATTATCAAATGATAGTGATCAGTTTGTTTTTTATGCTGCTGTTCCGTCAGGTAAGGCTGATTTATTTGAAAAGCAATTATTGGGTGTGCATGCACATGCAAAAATAATTGATGCACCTGATGATTACAATATATTTACCGAAAAGGGCGAAGTGTCTGCATCTTATGCACGTTTAAATAAATACGAAGTTTTTCCTATTAAGCTCTATGATCAGATTGATCATGATCCTTTAAATATTATTTTGAATGTGTTCACAAAAATGAAAAAAGAAGGAGAGGGTGCTTCTCTTCAGTTTACTATTTGTCCGGAAGATGATGACATAATAAAGAAATTTCATTTAATGCTTGATGATGTTAAAGAGGGTATGTCTGTAAAAGATGCAGGTAGTCTTACTCGCCAGCTTAGTAAAGAAGTTGGTATGTTTGCTAAGCAACTTTTTATGGGTACATCAAATGAAAAGAAAGACAAAAAAGTAAACGAGCGTTCTGTGGAATATATTACTGAAAAGCTAAAGAGTACCATTATGGCTACTAATATTCGTATTGTAACTTCAGCAGAAACTAAAGATCGTGCAAGCCAAATTCGTACAGATATTGAATCTTCTTTTAATCAATTTACTGAGGCTGATCGTAATGGGTTTGTATGGGTGCATCCTGAAGGTAGTGAACTTTCTCGTTTAATTCATGACTATTCTTATAGAAATTTTTCAGATGATTATTCTATGCCTTTGAATTTAAAAGAGTTATCAACTATACTTCATTTTCCTTATGGAATTGAGAATTCACCTCAACTTAAGCAAGCTCGTGCTGGTATGGCACCTGCACCTATTGAAATGGGTAAAGATGGTATTGTATTAGGTGTTAATAGTTATCGTGGAATTGATACTGAAATTCATATGGCTCGTGAAGATCGTGTTCGCCACATGTATGTAATAGGTCAAACTGGTACAGGTAAGACAAATATTTTGCTCAATATGATAACCCAAGATATTCGTAATGGTGATGGTGTTTGTTATATTGATCCTCATGGTACTGATATCCAAACTATCCTTTCTCGTATTCCTCCTGAACGTATCGATGATGTTATTTATTTTGATCCTGCGTATACTGCTCGTCCAATGGGGCTCAACATGCTCGAATTTGATCCTAAGTATCCAGAGCAGAAAACATTTGTAGTAAATGAACTGATGGCGATTTTTAATAAATTGTTCGACATGAAAACTTCTGGCGGGCCGATGTTTGAGCAGTATTTTAAGAACTCAGCATTCTTAGTTATGGAGCATCCAGAGAGTGGAGCAACACTACTTGAGATTTCTCGAGTACTTGTAGATAAAGAATTTCGTGATATGAAATTGTCACACTGCAAGAATCCGATTATTAAACAATTCTGGATTTCTGCTGAGCAGACAACAGGGGATCAAGGTCTCGCAAACTTTGTGCCATATATTACTTCAAAATTTGATAACTTTATTTCAAATGACATTATGCGCCCAGTTGTGTTGCAAGAAAAATCTGTATTTAATTTCCGCGACATAATGGACAACAAAAAGATTTTACTTGTAAATCTGTCAAAAGGTAGACTTGGCGAAATTAATGCAAATCTTATTGGCTTACTTCTTGTAGGTAAAATTCAAATGGCTGCACTTTCTCGTGTTGATATGTATGGTCAGAAAATGAATGATTTTTATTTATATATCGACGAGTTTCAAAACGTTACTACTGATTCTATTTCGTCTATTTTGTCTGAGGCTCGTAAATACCGCTTGTCACTTACCGTAGCTCATCAATATATTTCTCAGCTTGATGAAGGGATTAAGAATGCAGTTTTTGGTAACGTGGGTTCTATGGCTGTATTCCGTGTGAGTGTAGAAGACGCGCAATTTTTTGAAAATAAATTTAAGCCTGTATTCACATCAAAAGATATAATGAAAATTGATAATTATAATGCGTATGTATCAATGCTTGTAAACGGCCAACCTACAAAACCATTTAGTATGAAAACTATTGCTCCAGAAAAGGGTAATCCTCAATTTGTAGAAAACATAAAAGAACTATCATATATTAAATACGGTCGCGACCGTGCTGAGGTGGAAGAAGAGATAATGGCTAAATACGAAAAACAAAATTAATTGTTTTTTAAGGGGTTTTTTGTTAGTATAGCTATATCATTTATTAATAATACTGTAATTATATGGATACAAAACAAGAAAAGTCTTTGATTATTATCAAGCCAGATGCTGTACAACGTAACCTTATTGGTGAGATTGTGTCACGCGTAGAACGTAAGGGTTTAAAGGTTGTCGGTATGAAGATGATGAGTATAGAAGATGCTATGTTAGAAGAGCACTATGCACACATTAAAGATAAGCCATTTTTCCCTGGTATTCGTGATTTCATGAAGTCATGTCCTGTAGTTGTTATGGCTGTTGAAGGTATTAATGCTATTTCTGCATTACGTCTTTTGGTTGGGCCTACAAAAGCATGGGAAGCAAATGCTGGAACTATTCGTGGTGATTTTTCTTTATCAACACAATCAAACATAGTGCACGCTTCTGATTCTATAGAAAATGGTGAGATAGAAGTTTCTCGTTTTTTCAAAAATGATGAAATATTTTCTTATCAAAAGATTGATGCAGATTTTATTTACGCTGAACATAAGAAATAATTTCTAAATTCTATTTGTAGTACTGTCAAAGGTGTGCTCTTTTAGAAAAAATACTTGCAGATATATTTTCTATGAGTATACTTTATGTAGGGTTATTACGGCGTATTACCTAGAACACATTTTTTAGGGGAGCGTCAGTCAATTGTTACCGAGGTATCAAATGCAATGCACCCACGTAGCGTAATGCTATGGTAATATTTCAGGGAGTAGCCATAAATGAAAAATTCTCTATCCAAAGTAGAGGATTTTTCTTTTTGTGTTATTATATTTCTATGATAAAACGACATAAAATTCTTATATACTTAGCTTTAGTTTTTATTTTTCTTTGTGTTGTTAATATATTTTCTTTATTCTTTAATTGGTATAATTTAATTTGGTATTTTGATATGCCAATGCATTTTATTGGGGGTATTGCGGTGCTTTTTTTATTTTCTTATATGTTTTATGATAAAATCTTTATTTTTTCTTTAAATAAAAAGATTTTTGTTACTATGTTTGCAGTATTTTTACTTGGTTTTGCTTGGGAATTATATGAATATTTAGCTGGTGTGTTTATTTCTCATAGTTTACCTATCATATCTGACACTTTATCTGATATTTGTTTTGATCTTGCTGGTGGTTTATTTGGATTGCTATTTTTGATTCCATTTATTGGTAATAAGGACAATACTCGGGTATAATAATGTTATGGATATAAAAGATACTAAGCTAAAGCTTACATTTGCTTCTGGTGCAGGAACTGTGACTGGTGCAAATTTTTTACTCGAAGGAAATGGCAAAAAATTTCTTATTGATTGCGGGCTTGTTCAAGGGGAGAAAATTGCTGATGATATAAATTGGCAACCATTTGAATACCCAGCAAATGAGATAGATATTATTTTCATAACCCATGCTCATATTGACCATATTGGAAGAATCCCAAAGATAATTTCTGAAGGTTTTCAGGGAAGAATTATCTCTACAATTCCTACAAAAGAAATTTCTGAATTTATGCTTCAAGATACTGCTCGCATACTTTCTCGTGATACTGAGCATGGTTTAGCTGAAATATACACAGAAGCTAATATAAAGAAAGCTATGGAGTTATGGGAAACTCTTGATTATCATCAGGTTCTAAATCTTGACCATGGTTTTCAATTTTCTTATAAGGACTCTGGGCATATTCTTGGTTCTGGAATGCTTGAAGTTGTTTATAATGGAAAGAAGATTGTGTTTACTGGGGACCTTGGTAATTCTCCTTCTCCTATACTTCGTGATACTGAAGATATTACTGACGCTGATTATATGATTATGGAAAG
>CAZMDL010000041.1:0-2580 GCA_964565285.1 uncultured Candidatus Saccharibacteria bacterium | reverse complement strand
CATTAAATGTTTTAAATGAAAGTTATGTAATGAAAATTCCTGAGGGTAGTACGGTATATGATGCAATGGTTTTTTTGAGAGATAATCCTGAAAAGAAACATAAATTTTATTTTGAATCGAAAGATTTTTCTGGATTAGGTTCTTTTGTGAGTAGTATAAATAATAAAGTTGGTAAAAGAGGTATGTACTGGTTGTATTATGTGAACGGCAAACAAGCGTCGGTGGGTATTTCAAAATATGTTTTAAAAGATGGGGATGTGATTAATTGGAAGCAAGAATAATTTAAATTTATGAAAAATAATATATATAAAAAAGTAATAGGTGTTTTGATGTTTGTTTGTTTGTTTACAAGTAGTTTTGTGTTTGCTGAGGAAAATGAAAATCCAACACCGGAGCTTCCAAAAGTTACAATTCATCTTGATATAGAATCAGATACACAGACTGTGTTTAATAATGATATTGAGGTAACAGCTTGTGATAGTGATAATAACGGAACTATGACACTATCTGCTTATTGTGCTGTTTTGCAATCAGGAGTTAATAATGATTGGTCTTGGTGGGGGAGTGATGCATTCTTGAATTCTCTTGGGGGTTTTACGAATAATGATAATAATAATGGTGTGTATTGGGGCTGGTTTGCAAATCTTGAGCTTGGTCAAACAGGTTTAAATAAATATATTTTAAATTCTGGTGATAGTATCTTGATTAGTTACAATATTAATCCTTTGCGTGTTATTTCTGATAATTCAAATCCTGTAGTTGGAGAGCCATTTAATTTTACAGTACAATCATTTGGTTATGATAGTTCTTGGAATCCAGCTTGGGTACCTGTTTTGGATGCGAATGTAAATATTGGTAATGATAATTTTCAAACAGATGCTGATGGTAAGGTAAATTATACAGCAAGTACAGAAGGAAATATTTCTATTAAAGCTACTAAATCTGGTTTTGTAGATTCAAAAGAATTGAATCTAAGTGTGGCTACTTCTTCTGATAATTCAAATAATAATGGTGGTGGGGGTGGTCCTCAGATTACAAAAAATAATCTTGATGTATCAGCTGCTGTTTCTTTTTTGAGTCAAAATCAAAAGCAAGATGGTTCTTTTGGTGACATGCTTTATACTGATTGGGTTGCTATTGCTTTAGGTAGTGTGGGTAATAAATCTAACGCAGGTTATATTTCTCTTGTAAATTATTTAAAAAATACAAAATATACTCCAAGTTCTGTTACTGATAGTGAGCGTCATGCTATGGCATTAATGGCTGTCGGTTTAAATCCTTATACAGCTTTAAATGTGGATTATATTTCTAATATAGTTACAAGTTTTGATGGTGTGCAATTTGGTGATTCAAGCTTAGATAATGATGATATTTTTGCCCTTATTGCATTATATGGTGCTGGGTATAATGACTCAGATTCAATAATTGTTTCTGATATTTCAACTTTACTTTCTCATCAATTATCCAATGGTTCTTTGGGTAGTGTTGATATGACAGCTGCATTTATTCAAGCACTGCGTCCTTTTGCAAATATTGTTGGGGTAAATAGTGCAATTTCAAAAGCTGAAAATTATTTAATTACACAGCAAGATTCTTTCGGTTCGTTTGGAAATTCTTTTGCTACGGGCTGGTCACTACAAGCTCTTTCACAAAATAATTCTTTTACTACACAAAATACAAAAGCAGATTTATATCTTGCGAACAAGCAAGCTGTCGATGGTGGGGTAGATGATATATCAAATACAAATGATAATAGAGTTTGGGCTACTGCATATTCTATACCTGGAGCTTTACATAAAGAATGGAGTTCTATTTTGGTTCCTGTTACAAAACCTGTAATTTCTTTTACTGGTGGTCCTCAGGTTCCTTCGCCTACAGTAGTTCCTGTCTCAGTAGATGAAAATAAAGAAATAAAAAAAGAAACAGAATTAGTAACCTTAGATGATTCTAAAAAAGAAGATATTAAAGATATATCAAAAGTAAAAGATAAAGAAGTAAAAAAACTTAAGAAAAATAAAAAAATTCTTTTAAGTAAATTAGAGTTAGAAAATAAAAATATAAATCTTACAGAAAACATAAATCTAAGTGCTAGTGCTGCTGATTCTATAGATGGTGTGTCTTCAAAGGGTAAAATATCAAAAGCTATGAGTAAAATGGGTAATTGGATAAAGGCTATCATCTCTCATATAAAATTATGGTAGAATGTTCTTATGAACGATAAAAAGAAACAATTTATATTACTGGTTGTTATTATTATAGTGCTTGTTATTGGTCTTGGTCTTCTGTCGAATAAAAAGGGTCCTGGTAAATATGATCAATTTGCTCAATGTTTGAAAGACAGTGGAGCAGAATTTTATGGGGCTTTTTGGTGTCCACATTGTCAGGCTCAAAAAGCTATGTTTGGTTCTTCAAAAGAATTATTGCCTTATGTAGAATGTTCAAATCCAGATCGTAGTCAAACTCAAATCTGTATTGATAAAAAAATTGAATCATATCCAACTTGGATTTTCAAAGATGCTTCACGTCTTTCTGGAGAAGTTTCTTTCTCTAAACTTTCAGAAAAAACTTCTTGTCCATTAC
>CAZMDL010000040.1:0-1523 GCA_964565285.1 uncultured Candidatus Saccharibacteria bacterium | reverse complement strand
TATATAAAATAACAGAAAAGAAACCTTTCAGCAAGGTAATGAATTTTAATTTGACTCAAATTTTTCTTAGTGTTAATCTGAAGAAAAATTCTTTTAAAAATAAAACAAAAATTACACTCATGTCTGAAACCACTCCTTCATCCGACAAATTAGCTATTATCGCAGGTAGTACCTGTATTGAATTAGCAAATCAAATTTCAATTTATTTGAACGACAAAAAACTAACAGAACGTACCGCTCAAACTTTTGCCAATGGTGAACCCAATGTAGAAATACTTGAAACTGTAAGTGGTAAGGTTTGCTTTATTATTCAAACCTCGTTAACAGGGCAAATGGCAGATAATCTTCTTGAAACTCTTGCTATCTCTGATGCTTTGTATCGTGCTCGTGCTAAAACAGTTTGTTTAGTCCAGTTATTATTTCCAGGTTCAAGGCAAGAACGTCGTGAATATGGTAAATATGGTAAAGCTAAGCGTAGGCCAATTACAGCGAGAATTGTTGCGGATATGTACACAAAAGTTGCTGGTATAAAAGGTATTGTTACTGTGCATTTGCATGCAGGAGCTATCGAAGGATTTTTCCAAGGGCATGAATGCTTTGTGGAGAATTTGAATCCGGCACAAATTGTTATTGATTATCTAAAAGAAAAGAAAATTATCAATGGTAATAATAATCAAGTAGTGCTCCTTGCTCCCGATGCTGGTGGGGTAGGTTATGTATCTGCTATTGCAAAATCTCTTGGACTTTCTTATGGAATCGTGGATAAGACTCGTACTGGTCCTGGTAAAAGCGAGGCTATGAACATTATTGGTGATGTAAATGGTAAGCTGGTTTTGTTATGGGATGATATGGTAGATTCCGGTAATACCGCTATTAAAGCAGCAGAGAAAGCTATTTCTTTAGGAGCTATTGATGTAAAATTAATTGCCACACACCCAGTTCTTACTGGTAATGCTGTGCAGAATCTAGTAATTTCACCTTTTTCAGAAATTATTTTCACGGATACTGTTCCTTTTAGTAAATTAAATTTAGAATCGCTTAATAAATTTACGATCATTCCTGTAGCACCTGTGCTTGCTGATATCATTGCAAATATTTTTAACAATAAGCCTCTTGAGGAAATCGTAAAGTTAAAGCTTGAAGAAGAGAATAGTGTTACAGCGGGGTAATTTTTGTTTTGACCTATTTAGCCATTTATAGGTGTTTTATATTTAGTTATAAATAGCGTTTGATGCAGTGATGTATCGAACGCTATTTTTTATTGACAATACTTATATGAGATGTATTATGTCGGTATGAGAAAGATAATAATAAATTCTTTTGTTTTGCTATTACTTGTAGGTGCTTTTTGTATGGTTATACCAGCAAAGGCTTCTGCTTGGGCTAGTATTAGCTTAAATGTAGGAGTAGGTATGAATAATGGTTATTCATCTTATGGTAATTATATGCCTGTATATGGAGGTTATCCATATGGTTACAATAATTACGGATATAATAACAATAACTATTATTATGGAGGTATG
>CAZMDL010000039.1:0-3052 GCA_964565285.1 uncultured Candidatus Saccharibacteria bacterium | reverse complement strand
AATTCATCTATTCTTTCTCTGTTCTTTTCACCTTCATCAATTATTACATCTAAATAGGGGATTGGTCTTATTTGTAAATTTGACTGAACATAATTTCTTAAATCACCAAGATTTCTTTTTATAAAACCAAAAGCTGCATTTTCTTTATCGCGAGGCATAACACTTATACAGATAGTAGCTTTCTTTCCATCTTCAGACATCATAACTCTTGTAACTGTAATCATAGATGTATTACCACCCTCACGTTCTATAAACAATGCCGCAAGTTCTCGAATTTTATTTGAAATTTTTTCTCCTCTAAATTGTGACATATTATTTAATAGTTAAGATAAATGCTTCTAATACATCACCTCCGGCAATGTCGATTTTTGTTTCTATCATGAGTCCGCATTCTATACCTTCTCCTACTTCTTTTGTTTTGATTTTGCCTTCTTGTAATTCTACAATTTTACCTTTACCTATTTCAAAATCTTGGCGAGTTATTTTTACAGTACCACCCAATGTAATACGACCTTCTAAAACACGGCCTCCGACTATTTGCTTATCTTTTGTTGCACTAAATTTCTTTAAAATTTTGATTTTACCTGTTGTACTTTCTATTTCTTGGCGAGGGCGTCTTTCTTCTGCTATTTCTTTTAGCCAGTCTGTTAGTTTATAAATTATGTTGAATGTTTGCACATTTACATGCAAGTTTTCATTTAGATCACGCGCACCACTTTCTAGTTTTACATTAAAACCAACTATGATACTTTCTTTGTCGATAGATGCTTGTTTTAGGTCACCTTCACCAATCGCACCTACGCCTTTACTTATTATACGAAATGCTAGTTCTGTTGTGTTGATCTTTTCAATTTCTTTTTCTAGGGCTTCTATTGTTCCCGATACGTCTGTTTTGATTACTATTGGAATAACTTTTTGAGCTGTAGGGTTTGCTTCGTTTGTATTTTTGAGAGGGTTATTTTTTATTTCATCTCTATATGCTTCAGCTTCTTTTTTTGTTTCAAATGATTTAAATGTATTTCCTACAGATGGAACAGTATCAAATCCAACCAAACGCACAGGGGAGGAGAATGTCATTTCTTTCATTGGTTTACCAAGGAAGTTTTCCATGATTCTAGTGTTTGTTATTGATTCACCAGCTACTACAAAAGAACCAGCTTTTATTGTCCCGTCTTTTATGATTGCTGTTGCTGAAATGCCACGTTTTGGGTCTCTGTTACTTTCTATTATTATACCTTCTGCATTTATATTATGATTACCAGTCCAATTATTTAGATCAGCCACAAGAAGTATCATACTTAGTAATTCATCAATACCTGTACCTTGCTTTGCTGAGATAGGAACAAAAGGTATATCTCCACCAAGACCTTCTAAATAAATTCCTTTTTCAACTAGGTCCATTTTTGTTTTGTCTATGTTTGCATTTGGTTTGTCGATTTTGTTTATTGCAACTATGTAAGGAAGCTTACTTTCTATTATTGTATTATATGCTTCAAGAGTTTGTGCTTTTACAGAATCTTCTGCAGATACTACAAGGATGGCTATGTCAGCACATGATGCTCCGCGAGCTCGCATTTTTGAGAATGCTTCATGCCCTGGTGTATCAAGAAATGTTATTTTACGGTCAACTCCTTGCTCATCTTTTTGAATTACTTCATAAGCAGAAATATGCTGAGTTATACCACCAGCTTCACCATCTACTATATTTGATTTTCGAATGTAATCAAGAAGTGTTGATTTTCCATGATCAACATGGCCCATTACTACTACCACAGGAGGTCGAACGCTATTCTCTTGTACATTTTCTTTTTTCATAATTATTTTGTTTCTTTTAGTACATGAGCTTCTTCTTCTGTTAGTTCATGTATTGAATTACCGTTTTTAATTGGTTTTGCAAAAATACTCATACGGTCACGAGCATATAAACTTGAAAGCACTACACCATTTTTTTCTTCATCTAGGAATGCAATCGCAAAACTCTGACTACTTCCTTCTGTGCCAAAAGCATTAAAACGAAGTGTGTTTACTTTTTGTACAGAATTTTTTAATTTACCATTTATAATTTGGATCTTATCTTCTGTTTCTTTTTGTGTGTTTTTTATTTCTTTGAGGTAATCTCCTAAATAATGTATTGCACTTTCTAAATCTTTTGCTTTTGTGCCTAATAATAAGCGTTTAAAACGACGCTCAAGTAAAATAAGAGCAATTGAAAGGTTTATAATAAATAAACCTAATATAGAAATGATGATAATGGGTACATACATACAATATGAGAAAAAGTATACAACATAAAGCGTTTTTATACAAATATGCTATATTATGTTTATGTTTAATAAAAAGCATATTTATTTAGATTATGCGGCTGCAACACCTATGGATGAAAAGGTGTTTTCTTCGATGAAGCCTTTTCTAACAGGAAACTTTGGTAATCCAAGTGCTATTTATAAAAGTGGTGTTGTAGCTAGAAAAAATATAGAAGATTCCCGTAAGATGATTTCTAATATTTTAAATGTGCATAGTGATGAAATATTTTTTACTGGTAGTGCTACTGAATCTTGTGCTATTGCTATAGTTGGAATAATTAAAAATTATAAAAATGGTATTCCTCATATTATTACTACAGATATTGAGCATAGTGCGGTGATTGAGAATTGTAAGATGCTAGAGAAGGAAGGATTGGCAGAGCTTACAGTTGTCCCAGTTTTAGAAAATGGAATTGTAGATGTAAAAAAAATTAAAGATGCTGTAAAAGAAAACACTCTTCTTATTTCTGTAATGTATGTCAATAATGAAATTGGAACAATACAACCTATACAAGAAATTGCAAAGTTGGTACGTTTTATAAAAAAAGATAGAGGTGGGGATTTGTTTTTTCATACTGACGCAACACAAGCTATTAATTATTTACCTATTAACAACATAGAAAAGCTCGGGGTGGATTTACTTTCTTTTAATAGTTCTAAAATATATGGGCCCAAAGGGCTTGGGGTTTTGTTTAAAAAAAGAAATGTAATGCTCGGTAATATTTATGGTGGGGGTGGGCAAGAACATT
>CAZMDL010000038.1:0-6772 GCA_964565285.1 uncultured Candidatus Saccharibacteria bacterium | reverse complement strand
AATTCTTGTTGTGTTTTCTGGTAAAACTCTATAATTTACATCTTTGTATTGCTCAAGAATTCCTGATTTATCCTCAACTGATAATATGGCTGTATAAGGGTGCCTAATGCCTTCTGTAGCGAATGAACCGTAAGCTGAGGTCATATCAAGCAAACTAGTTTCTCCACCTCCAATAACAAGAGATAAACCATAACGACTTGGATCATTAAGAGATGTTACTCCCATATCATGTGCTAGTTTTATAGAGTCATTTACACCAACTAAATAAAGTAATTTTACTGCTATTACATTTATTGATTGTGCTAGTGCATTACGCAAACTCATAGGTCCACGATATCCATTATCATAATTGTCTGGACTATAACATTCTGTTTTTTTATGTCCTTTTTTAGGGTTACCGTATTGATCACAAGATGCAGAAAATTCTGTAGGAACATCAAATAGTACAGTGTTTGCCGTGTATCCTTTATTAAAAGCGAGAGCGTATACAAAAGGTTTAAATGAGGAACCTGGTTGTCTCAATGCTGTAGCTACATTGTAGTTTCCATCAATACTTTTATCGAAGTAATCTCTAGAACCTACCATTGAAAGTATTTGCCCTGTGTTTGGGTCTATTGCTACTACAGCAGCATTTTTACCACCAGCTGTTTTTTCATTTTCTTTTGCAACTCTTGCAACAATTTCTTCAGATTTTTTTTGTAAATCATAATCAAGTGTTGTTACTACTTTTAGTCCACCAGAATCCAGAGCATCTTCTCCGTAATTTTTCTCTAAATAATCTTTAATGAAAAATACAAAATGTGGTGCAGCTATATGTACGGGTTGTTCTGGTAGGAAAGAGTCTTTTTCATTTTTAGCTTGTTCATATTCTTTATCAGAGATAAATTTTAAATCATGCATTCTTTTTAAGACTAAGTTTTTTCTTTCATCTAATTTATCTTTATGTTTTTTGTAGGGTGATAAATACGAAGGACTGTTTGGTATAGCAGCTAAGTATGCGGATTCAGCAATACTTAGCTCTCTAGGTTCTTTACCAAAAAATAATTTAGAGGCTTCTTCGATTCCATAAATTTCTCCACCATAAGGAGCTTCGTTTAAATATAATGCAAGAATATCTTCTTTGCTCATTACTTTTTCAAGTTTAATTGAAAGTATCCACTCTTTTATTTTTCTTGAGATACTTCTTTTTTGTGTTAGAAGAGTGTTTTTGATTAATTGTTGTGTAATAGTCGAACCCCCTTCGATTTTTTGACCAGTTGCTGTAGATAAAACTGCACGCGCTATAGACTTTAGTCTTATACCATTATGTTGGTAGAATTCTGAGTCCTCAATTGCTACTGTTGCATTCTTAATATTTGTACCCATATCTTCGTAGGGGATTACTGTGCGTTTTATGTTTTGGTGTACGTCATAAAGAAGAATTGTACCTGTGTGGTCATAGATTTTTGTTGAGCTTGCAACTTTACGCTCTGTAAAAGATTTAAAATCTGGTAAAGAAAGTGTACTTACCCAAATAGCTACACTTCCAGCTACTATTGCTCCAACTCCCAATACTACAAATAATATGTTTTTAAAATGATATTTTGCTTTTTGGTTTTTCATGTTCTTATATAATAACATAGAAAAAATATGATATAGTATGAATATGTTAAATGAAAATCACAATGAAATACTTACTCGTGGTGTGGCGAATTTATACCCATCTTTAGGTTTTGTTGAATCTAAAATAAAAAAAGGTGAAAAATTAACTATATATTTAGGTATCGATCCTACTGGTCCGACTTTGCATTTGGGGCACCTTATTCCGATCATGAAGCTTGCTTCTTTCCAAAAAGCAGGGCATAAGGTCGTTTTACTTATGGGAGATTTTACCGCTATGATTGGGGACCCTACAGATAAGTCTTCTGCTCGAGTTCCACTTACTCATATGCAAGTAATGAAAAATCTTAAGAATTACAAAAAGCAGGCATCAAAAATTCTTTCTTTTGAAGGTAAAAATAAAGCAGAAATAAAATTTAATTCAAAATGGCTTGGAAAAATGAAATTTGAAGATGTTCTTTCTCTTGCTTCAAATATGACTGTTTCTCAAATGCTTGAGCGTGACATGTTTGAAAAAAGAATAAAAGAAGGTAAGCCGGTTTTTATTCATGAGTTTTTGTATCCACTTATGCAGGGTTATGATTCTGTAGCTATGAATGTTGATGGGGAGGTTGGGGGAAACGATCAGACATTCAATATGCTTTGTGGTCGTGACCTGATGAAGACTCTAAAAAATAAAGAAAAGTTTGTTATCACAATGAAGCTTTTGGAGGATAGTACTGGGAAGAAAATGGGTAAGACAGAAGGCAATATGGTTTCCTTGTCTGATACAGCTGAAGATATGTATGGAAAGATTATGAGTTGGAGTGATAATCTTATTATTCCAGCTTTTGAGCTATGTACTAATTTGCCAATGGTTGAGATTGAGGGATATGCTCGTGATTTAGCCCAAGGTATTAATCCTCGTGATATAAAAATGAAACTTGCATATACTCTGGTCTCAATGTTGTTTAACGAAAATCAAGCTAAAAAATCTGAGCAAGCTTTTGTATCTACATTTCAAAAAAGTGAAATTCCTGAAGCAATACCTGAGACGAAAATAATAAAAGATGAATCTTTGTGCGATTTATTGTTACGGATGAAGATTGTTTCTTCTAAGGGTGATTTTCGTCGATTGATAGATGAAGGTGCTATTACAAATTTAAATACCGAAGTTAAGGTTGTAAATTATAAAGCATCTCCAAAAGAAGCTGTGTATAGAATAGGTAAGAAAAGGTTTATAAAAATTACTTCATAAATAAAAAACACCACATATGTGGTGTTTTTTATTTTAATACATTCCGTCTTCTTCTGTGAGGCTATCTTTGAACCCTAAATCATCAAGCCCTAGATCATCTTCATCGATTTCTTCATCAAGCCCTAGATCGTCATCTAATAAATCCACATCAGAATCTAAGTCTTCTAAATCCTCATCCTCTTCTTCTCCTACGAAAGGAGAACCGTTAAATTCTTCGTCGTCTTGGTAACTCATTTTTGTAATTAATCTAAATATTTAGACAATTTATAATGCACTATTTGTATCAAAATCTTATTTTCTTTGCAACTATTTTTAATCTGTGGAAAAATGCTCACATGCAATGCAAGTAAGCCCTATGGCTATTGCGTCTAACTCATCGTCTGAATTAATTTTTTCTTTTATTTGAATTAGTTTTGGGACCATATCCATTACCATTTTCTTATCTGCTTTCCCGTATCCTGTGGTGGCTACTTTTATTTCAGGGGGAGTATATTCATGTATTGAAAGATTGTTTTTAGATGCAATATAAAGTATTACTCCGCGTGTTTCAGCTACGTTCATGGCTGTTTTTTGGTTATTTGTTAGATATAGCTTTTCAATCGCAAGGGCTGTTGGTTTGTATTCTTTTATTATCTTTTCTAATTCTACTCCAATTAGTTTTAATCTATTTGCAAAAATTTCATTTTTTGATGTTTTAAAACATTGAGAATAGAGCAGTGTATCCCTACTACTCTTTTTATGTTCAATTATTGCAATGCCAAGTCTTTCATAGCCTGGATCAATACTAATTATTTTCATATTCAAAACCTAAATGTTTATATGCTTTTTCTGTAACAGTACGGCCACGAGTAGTACGTTCTAAAAAACCACATTGTATAAGGTAGGGTTCAATTACTTCTTCTATTGTAGCTTCTTCTTCACTTGTGGCTGCTGCTATTGTTTTTAGTCCGACTGGTCCGCCTTTAAATTTTTCTATAATTATTTCAAGAACACGACGGTCTGAAGAATTTAAACCAACTTCATCGATTTCAAGTAATGCTAGAGCCTTTTTTACTGCCTCTTTTGATAGTGGTGTCTTGTGCACTTGTGCATAGTCACGGCAACGTTTTAGAAAATAATTTGCAGTGCGGGGTGTGAATCTTGCACGGCTCGCGATTTCATCTTCTGCTTCTTCGCTAAGCTCTACTCCTAGTATTTCAGCGGAACGTCTAAGAATTTTTTTAATTTCTTCATGGTTGTAAAATTCTAAACGAAAAACTCCACCTGAAAAACGAGAACGAAGTGGGGCAGAGAGTAGTGCAATGCGTGTCGTTGCTGCTATTAATGTAAAAGGGGGGAGTTCGAGTTGTATAGTACGAGCAGAAGGGCCTTTCCCGATAATAATATCAAGCACGCCACTTTCCATAGCAGGATAAAGTACTTCTTCTACCATTTTATTTAGGCGATGAATTTCATCGATGAACACAATATCATGGGGTGCGAGGTTTGTGAGTATTGAAGCAAGATCGCCCACCTTTTCTATTGCAGGTCCTGAGGTTATTTTCATTTGGCGACCAGTTTCTTTTGCTATTAGATGTGCAAGAGTGGTCTTACCGAGCCCTGGTGGCCCGTAAAAAAGTACATGTTCAGCAGGGTGATTACGCTCTTTTGCTGCTAAGAGTAAGATTTTTAGATTTTGTTTTATGTTTTCTTGACCAATATACTCATCCCAAATATTTGGGCGTAATGCTTGGTCTAAAAAGCGCTCATCGGGTGGTGTTTGTGTGGGTATTGACATAAAAATTATAATATGCTATGCTATCTTCAGATTAGGTTATAAGCAATTATAACATTTTAAATAAAATATAAATATCAAACGCCTAGAAGACTCAAATCTCTAAGCAATCAGCCCCTGGCTCTATGTATGTGCGTGAGGACGCTCTGGTTAATTTTTAATTTTACTGGTGCTATCCTTCAATCATACGTTACTCTGTGCGCTATATGCATGCAAAGGATTGTTTAGAGATTTGAGTTTTTTTATTCCTCATAAAAATCTACTACACTTCCTACTTCTTCAAACGAAGTAGTGCCGGTGAGTATTTTTAGAATACCGTCTTCTTTCATATTTAATATTCCTTGGTTGTTTGCTACTTCTTTTATTTCTCTCTCACTTGGGTTTTTGGGAATTATTGCTTCTATATTTTTGTCATTAGCTATTGCTTCAAAAATACCAAGTCGTCCTTTGTAGCCAGTCTTATTACATTCAAGGCATCCTACCGCTTCGTATAGTTTTATACCTTTTTCAATATCTTCTGCTCCGTAAAGAGAAAGATCTTTGTTGTGAGCTTTTGCTTCTGCCCATACTTTTTTTATTATTTTTTCTTCTTCATCTGAAGCATCTTTTATTTTTCTACAATTTTTACAAAGTTTTCTTACTAGTCTTTGCGCTATAGATAGAGACAATGCAGATACAAGAATTTTTGGATTTACTTCAAGGTCTATCAAGCGGGGGATTACTCCAGCAGCGTTGTTCGTGTGGAGTGTAGAAAATACTAAGTGTCCAGTAAGTGCAGATTCCACAGCTATTTTTGCTGTTTCTGCATCACGAATTTCTCCCACCATTATTACATCCGGGTCCTGACGCAGAATAGAACGTAATCCAGATGCAAAAGTATAACCAATTTCAGGCATAACTTGTGATTGGTTTATTCCAGGAATTTGATATTCTACAGGGTCTTCAAGTGAAACGATGTTCTCGCCTTCACGGTCAAGCTCATTGATCATAGAATACAAAGTAGTAGATTTACCAGAACCTGTAGGACCAGTAATTAAAATTAATCCATAAGGTTTATTTAAAGCTTCTTTTACCATAGCTAAATACTCTGGAGATAGATCAAGTTTATCAATAGGCTGTACTCCTTTTTGTGAATCCAAAATACGCATAACAACCTTTTCTCCATAGTATGAAGGCATTGTGGAAACACGGAAATCGATCTTACGCCCATCAATCTTTGCAGAAAATCCTCCGTCTTGCGGTTTACGTTTTTCATCAAGGCGAAGCTTCGCAAGTATTTTAATACGAGCAATAACTCCATTATAAACATTCACAGGTAATACAAGAGAAGTATGCAAAGTACCGTCAACACGGAAACGAACCTTAACCTTATCCCCTACATTTTCTATGTGTATATCCGAAGCGTTACCTTCTGTAGCATGACGAAGTATAACAGCTACGATTTTAATAATAGGAGCATCTTCGACAATTTTCTCTTCTTCCCCTGGTTTTAATTTATCTTGTTCTTTTGTCTCAACAGTTACACCATTATCAGAAGCTCCGGAAATAGCGCTATCAAGCTCAGATAGAGCCTGATCAACCTCACCACCTAAGCCCTTATACATTTCAATAACCTGATTAAAAAAAGTACGAGATATAAGGAAAACTTTAAAAGGCATGTTTACTTTACCTGTAATAAATTGTAAAGCATCCATCGCTTGAATGTTCTCAGGATCTGTAATCCCAACTTCAAGAACACCATCCACAATTCCAACAGGAACAAAACCGTAAATTTTTGCAGATTCATCAGGAATCAATTTAAGTGTAGCAGGAGCAATTGTTTTTGGGTCAATTTGTTTTATAGGAATATTAAAAAATTCTCCTTTTATCTCAAGAATTTTAGCTTCATCAAGTTTAAAATCAAGAAGCGCCTCGTCAATATTGCCCTCATGTTTTTCTTCGGCAATACGAACAACTTCACTTACTTGATCTTCTTTTATTAATCCTCTTTTTACTAATTCATCTAAAAATATCATAATTATTTTTTCGTAGGAGCTTTAGTATTTTTATCTATTGTGTTTGTTTTATTTGTATTTACAGGCAATACAATAGCTGGAGTATTATCATTTAAATTACTATTAGCATCCAATACAGAATTGTCGTCAAAAGGAGCAAATGGATTT
>CAZMDL010000037.1:0-6992 GCA_964565285.1 uncultured Candidatus Saccharibacteria bacterium | reverse complement strand
CTTGTACCAGTAAAGCTTATTTTTATTAATCTTTTAAATGGTGGGTATCGGTATCGTTTTCTCTCAGATAAATCTTCTCTGTATAACGGAAGAACATTTCCAGATAATATATGTTTAAGAATTGAATTTTCTGGATTTCTTGTTTGAATTATTAAATTGCGATCTGTTATGTAATGTAATTTTTCTATAATGTGTAGTATTTTTTGAGTAATATTAAAACTTGGAATTGAGAGTAATCCATCAAGAGAAATAATCGCGCTGTGTGTGATATGTTCACGCATGTAAGAAAATGCCATTTCGGTTCCAATCAAAATACTACCTTTATTTTGATAAAATGATTCTATTGTATTTCGTGCTTCTTTGTTTGTTTGTGTTGATTCTTTGTCTATTTGAAATATTTTTATATTTGGAAAAAGATTTTGTATTTCTTCTCGTACTCTGTCTGTGCCCACTCCAAGAGGTGTAAGATTCCAGCTTGAGCAATGAGGGCAACGTGTTTCTGTGGTTTCCTTTCTTCCACACTTATTACACATAAATATTCTTCCACCTTCGTCTTTTGTTGCTGTGCGTTGCTTTTTGCCATATAAAACTGTTGGAGTTGAACAATCAGGACAAAGTAGGGTATGCCCGCAATCATTACATACAGTAACTCCTGCAAGTCCTTTGCGTACTGAAAATAGAAAAACTGATTCATTATTCTCTTGTGCGTAAGTAATCATCTTTTTTACAGTTTCTGATATAACTGTAAATTTTTTTTGCCCTTTTTCATCGACTTCCTCTGCCATGTCTATTACGAGTTGTCTTTCTACTTTTGGCAAACGAAATAATGGTGACGCGACTTCTCCAATTTCATTTATTTCATGCCGATATAGTAATTCAGGACGTAATAATGTATCTCCAAATATAAGTTTAGCTTTAGTGATAGAGGTTAAGATTTCTGCGAATGTTCTAAAATCTATATATGGTCGCATGAATTGCTTATAGCTTTCACTGCTTTCGTGCTCCACTATAACTGTCTTGATATCGTGCCTTGGTATAGAGAGGAACATTCCAGTACCTATTATTACTACAGGGTGTGTTTCATTAATACATTCGTTGTATGAATTAATTAAATTTTTCTTTGTAATTTCACTATGAAAAGCATAAACATATTTTTCAATTCCTTTTGTAAATGCTGTTTTGAATTGTTCTATGTCATAACGAGTTGGAACACAAATAAATATAGATTGTTTTTTTGCAAAGGCTTCACGTATTAATGTTCTATAAAAACTTAAACGATCCTCAAGTAATGCTTGAAAAACCATTTTTTCTTGTTTTAAGTCATTTGTTTTTTGTTCATCTTGTTTTGTAGGTTCAAGATTTTTTAATTCTTTTATATTATCAATCAATACTTGAGGTAATAATGCATCAAAAATTGCACCAGTTTCATTTGCTGTGTATTCTTTTAGTTTTATGCATGCTTTAAAAAAGTTTTCATCAAATGGTGCACGTCCATTAATTTTTTCAATTTTTTTTAATTCGAAATCTGCATTTCTTAAATCAAGACGCATATCGCGTGCATCATCAAGTGCGACTACTATCGCATCGATAGTTCTCTTGCGAACAGGAACACTAACTATTGAACCGAGTGGTATATCAATAGAAGTGAAATAAGTAAGGTATTCTTTGTTTATGCCTTTTACGAGGGGAATTACTGTCGCAATATACATATTACTATCTTAGCATAATATGCTATAATCAGCCCATTAAATAACATTGTATGGCATTTTTCTCTAGAAAATTAGGAATAGATTTAGGTACAGCTAACACGTTGGTTTATTTGCCTGGGCGTGGCATTGTACTTTCTGAACCTTCTGTAGTTGCTGTAAGTGAACAAGATAATAAGATTATTGCAATTGGAGAAGAAGCTAAAAAAATGATAGGTAAAACCCCAGATAATATTATTGCTTATCGTCCAATGAAAGATGGTGTGATTGCTGATTATCGTGTTACAGAAGCAATGCTTCGCTACTTTATTACAAAAGCACTTGGTAAATGGAATTTATGGAAACCTGATGTAATGGTGTCTGTGCCAGCAGGAATTACTTCTACAGAACGCCGTGCTGTGGTTGAGGCGGCAATTCGTGCCGGTGCCAAGAATGCATATGTTGTGAAAGAGCCTATATTGGCTGCTATAGGTGCTGGTATTCCGATTCATGAATCTACAGGGCATATGATTGTCGATATTGGTGGTGGAACTACAGACGTAGCTGTGATCTCTCTTGGTGGTATCGTTGCAAGTACTTCAGTTAAATGTGCCGGTGATAAAATTGATAGTGCAATTACTGATTATATTAAGAAAACTTTTAACTTAGCTATTGGTGACAAAACAGCCGAAGCTATAAAAATTAAAATCGGTGCGGCTGTTCCACTTGAAGAAGAATTTACAATGACTATTAAAGGACGTGATTTTATTCAAGGACTTCCTCGTACAGCTCAGATTTCTACAAATGAAATTGTTCGTGCTATTGATAAAGAATTACGAATGATGGTAGATGCAATAAAAACAGTACTTGCCGAGACTCCTCCTGAGCTTGCATCTGATATAATAGACCATGGTATTACAATGACTGGTGGTTCATCAATGCTTCGTAATTTACCAGATTTAGTTTACAGAAAAACTGGAGTCAAAGCTCGGCTCGCTGAAGATGCATTATTCTGTGTAGTAAAGGGTACTGGTGAAGCATTAAATCATTTGGATAAATACAAGAAAACAATTATTTCAAAAAGATAATAAAAAATAATTTAAATAATGAATAAAACAAAATTTAAAAAAATAGCTAAAAAAAGTGGTTTTTTTGCTGTAATAATATTTGCTATTATTGGTCTTGGTTTTGTGGGTGTTTTTTTTGCAATGAAATTACACCTCACTGATGTGAAAGGTAGTATTGATTCACGTAATGAATATTTCAAGCAAGTTAAAAATGAGATTATTCAAAAGAAAAATAATACAATTTCAGTTTCTCCTAATTCAGTTTCTTCTTTGGATGCTCGCACTACTTGTCATTTATTATTGTTGTCATCGCTTATGCCAGAAAATGGTTCTAAGATTATAGATGTTTATATACAAACTAAATCATCTACTGTTGTTCAAAAAATGATTATTGCAGCTGAGTCAATTCTTTCAAATAATACTTTTTGGAATGAGCAAGTTGCAGAATGTAATGATCGTTCTGATTTGGTATCTGATACAAATTTAAATAAAAATGTTTTTGATTGGACTCTATCAGATGAATGGAATGTGCTTAGTGAAGCTTTAATTAAAGACAAAGATGCTATAAATCAAGCTTCTCTCGCAAGTGGAGTTTCTTCTCGTTTTATTGTCGCTACTGTTATGGCTGAACAATTTCGTTTTTTTACAGCTAATCGTGAATCTTTCAAAAAGTTTTTTGAACCATTAAAGGTATTAGGTAATGCTACACAGTTTTCTTATGGAGTGGCTGGTGTGAAAGAAGATACAGCTCGAGCTATTGAAAATCATTTAAAGAATCCTGAGAGTCCTTTTTATTTGGGTCCAACTTATGAGCATCTTTTAGATTTCACAACTACAGATGTTGATCAAGAAAGATTGAATCGCTTAACTGATAAGAAAAATCATTATTATTCTTATTTATATACAGCTTTGTTTATAAAACAGATAAATACACAATGGCAAAAAGCTGGTTATAATATTTCAGATCGTCCTGAAGTTTTAGCTACTATATTTAATCTTGGTTTTGGCCGATCTGTACCAAAAGAAAATCCAGAAATTGGTGGATCTACTATTACAGTTCGAGATAAAGATTATACTTTTGGTGGTTTGTCTTATGAATTTTATTATTCAGGTGAATTATATGATGTATTTCCGTATTAAATAAATGAAAAATATATTTGAAAATAAATTTAGTAATAATCTTTATCATAGTTATGTGATTGAAGGTTCTGGTAGTGAAATTACAAATGAACTTGTTTCTTTTTTGGTTGATCATAATTTTATTGAGTTAAATACACCAGATTTATTTATTCAAAAATATGAATCATTTAATATTGATGAATCACGTGAAATAAAAAAATGGCATAGTGAAAGTAGAGTAACTTCAGGTAGTAGAATTTGTATTCTTTCAATGAAGTTTTTAAATCATGAAGCTTCAAATGCTTTACTTAAAATGCTTGAAGAACCACAAATAAATACTCACTTTTTTATTATTATACCTAATATACATACATTACCTGCTACTATACTATCTCGTGTACATGTTGTATATTTAAACGAAAAAAATGATGTTGTAGATGCTAAAAAATTTATTGAAATGAATGTTAAAGAACGTATTTTATATGTATCGGAGATTATTAAGAACCATAAAGATGATGATAATAGTGGTGGCTTAAGGGATGAAGCAATCAAACTTTTGAATAATTTAGAGCTATTAGTTTATGATTTATTACATAAAGATATAAAAAATAAAGAATTACAATTTAATTTAGAACAAATTTCAAAAGGAAGAAAGTATTTATCGACACCAGGAGCATCTGTTAAAATGATTTTAGAACATATTGCTCTTGTGATATAATAAAAAAATTATGGCTTACAATATACAAAATTTAAAATTAGAATTAAAAAAGGTTGAGGAGTGGTTGTCTCGAGAATATTCCGGGGTTCACACTGGGCGAGCTACTCCGCTTGTTCTTGATAGTGTTATGGTTTCAAGTTACGGAAGTTATATGCCTATTAAGAATATAGCTTCTATTTCAGTTGAAGATCCAAAGACTTTACGTATTGCTCCCTGGGATAAGGGCCAAATAAAGGATATAGAGCAAGCAATTCAATCTGCAGATATTGGTCTTTCTGTATTATCTGATAGTGATGGTGTGCGTGCTATATTTCCAATGCTTACAACTGAAACTCGTACAAAACTTGTAAAAGTTCTTAAGGAAAAACTTGAAGATGCACGTATTTCTGTTCGTAAAATTCGTGGTGATGAAATTAATACTTTAGATGATTTGACAGAAGACGAACAAAAAAGAGCAAAAGATGATATTCAAAAGTGCGTAGATGAAACAAATAAAAACCTCGAAGCTATCTTTGATAAAAAAGATACAGAGGTAATGAATTAATTATGAATATAATTATTTTTTTAGTAATACTTCTTATTCTTGTTGTATCTCATGAATGGGGGCATTTTATTGTTGCAAAAAAGAATGGAATTCGTGTTGATGAATTTGCTTTCGGTATGGGGCCTAAACTTTTTTCTTTTAAAAAAGGGGAGACTTTGTATCGTATTAATGCATTTCCTATTGGTGGGTATGTAAAAATCTTTGGTGAAAATCCTGATCAAGATTCCATTAATGGACCTGATAGTAAAAGAAGTTTTATAAATAAGCCCATTTATGTTCAGGCTATGGTTTTGTTTGGTGGAGTTTTCATGAATTTTGTTGTAGCTTGGATATTTCTTTCTATTGGTTTGATGAGTGGTTTACCTTCTTCTGTAAACGGTGCTCCTGTTGGTGCTCGAATAGAAAATGTAAAACTTGCCGTTGTAGGTATAAACAAGAATACACCAGCAGAAAAAGCTGGGCTTCAAATTGGCGATCGTATATTGCATTTAAAAAGTGGAGATAAAGAATCAGATGTACCATCGACAGAAAGTTTACAGTTTTTCTTAAGACAACATGCAAAAGAAACTACAACTCTGACAATACAAAGAAATAAAGAAATAAAAAATGTAGATATAACTCCAAATATAAAAGAAGGTAAACCTGAAATTGGCATCGCTATTGATATGGTTGGAAATATTAAATTAAATCCTTTACGTGCATTATGGGAAGGTTTAGATTTGTCTTGGATTATGACTCGTAATACAGCTGTTGGTTTTTATAATCTTATTCATGATTCTATTTTAGGAAAAGCGGATATGTCTTCGCTCTCTGGTCCTATTGGCATTGTTGGTATTGTGGGTAATGCTGCAAATTTTGGTTTTGTTTATTTGTTATCTTTTACAGCAATGATTTCTATAAACTTAGCTGTTATTAATTTAATACCATTTCCAGCTTTAGATGGGGGAAGACTATTGTTCCTTTTAATTGAGAAAATAAAAGGTTCTCGTATATCACCTAAAGTTTCTAATACTGTTAATATGGTTGGTTTTGGATTGTTAATGTTGCTCATGATTATCATTACATATCACGATATAATTAAACTTTTTTAACTATAGGAAAGTAAAAACCACCCGAAAGTAATTTTTACTTGAGGGTGGTTTTTAAATTTCTTTTTCTTGTTTTCTTTTTGTAACAATCACTATAATTAAAACTATTAAAATTCCTAAAGAAAGCAGGGCTAAAAAAATTAATAGAAATTTTAAAAACCCTATTTGTTCACTTTGTGAATTAATAATCTTATCTTTCTCTTTTAATCTTAATGAATCTTTACTATTGAGTGTATCTTTGTTTGTGTAATCCCATAATTGAAATACAGGACTTTTGTTTGGAAGTAAGATGAATTCATCTTTTTTAATTAGAAAATAAAATTCACCATCTTCTCTTTGTCGGATACGCTTTTTAATTTTGAAATTCTTATTAAGACTATCATTTAAATCAATAATTTCTTTGGTTTGTAGCTTATATTTTTTAGCTATGTTCCAAATATTATCATTTTGTTTAATTTGATATACAACAAATAGGTTTTCCAAAGAAGAGTCACTACGCTTATTGTCTTGTGAAAAGACTGTACTTCCTATCATTATGAAAAGAAATACAAAAGAAGTTATTTTTTTCATGGTACTTTGTTTTCTTTAAATGTACTTTTCGTTGAGATATTTGTCAAATTAGCTTTTTTCTGATATAGTATTTTTATCAATTAACTGCCCTTAAGGCATTTTTTATTTATATATATGGAAATACGAAACATCGCAATTATAGCCCACGTGGACCATGGGAAAACAACTCTTACTGATGAGCTAATGAAGCAATGCGGTATG
>CAZMDL010000036.1:0-1640 GCA_964565285.1 uncultured Candidatus Saccharibacteria bacterium | reverse complement strand
AAGTCGTGATTAAATTCAAGGCTACCTGTTTCTATACTAATAGTTGTATTTTTAGGAACTATAACGCCGCCAATTTTCTGCTTGCATAACACAATTTCATACTTTGTTGTCTTTCCTTTAAATATTTCAACAGATACAGGTTTATCAACTTTAGGTATTTTTATTGTTTTCATTTTGAAACTATCTTAAAATTGTCTATGTGTTTTGATAACACTTGTTCCATTATCGTAATAACCTTGCTTAATTCTGACTTCTTACATATAATAGAATCGTGTACGGTCAGATATACAATGTTTTGTTTCGCAAGTTCATTCCATATTTCACCGAATATCTTTCTTTCTGTGCGCTGCATTAAGAACGCCAAGTTGCTATATATCTTATCAGACGGATTATATATGTTCTTTTTTGATTTTATCTGTCTTACAACACGCCCAGCTTGCGGAAAGAAAGTATCAAATATCCTCTGTCCATTTCCTATTGTACTTCCAAACATCATTTCGAACATAGCTGTTTTGGCAGAACTCCTGTTTGGTAGGTGTAATTTTTCCTGTATGTCAATATAAATATCTTCTTTTTCGGTTACTGCTGTTGTAAAATCGTTTTCACCTATGCTATTTTTTAATACCTTAGCAAGTATGGTCGGCTGTGATGCTTTTAAATCTACTTCTGTTGTTTCTTCTCCGTCTATTTCTATAAATTTCCTTAATATTGACGGAACAAGACTTATTAACGAGTGAATACGGTGTCCAAAATTATCTTCACTAATAAAATCAAGTAATTCATCGTCTGTTTCTGATTCATTAAACCGCTGAATAAGATTCCAAACGTATTCCATAGTTTGTGAATATTCTTCAAATGTTAAATGTCCACCTATGGTATTACAACTACTTACGTATTCCTGAAACCTTGTTTCTGTTATTTTATTATATTCTTCTTTTGAAATTTTTATTTTTGTTTTTTGCAAATTTTTCAACAACTGTTTTGCTTCTTTGGACAAATTTTCGTATTTGCGCTTTTTGTTATTATGTATGCTTCTTACAACACGCCGACTTGTAGTTACTTTTTTAACACCGTTAATTTCTTTTACCTCGTGTATAAAATATAACTGCTGTCCGTAACTGTTTTTTTTGTCTAACAGCGTAATTACACCTGTGTTAATAAGCATTTCTAAAATCTTCTTGTATTTGTGCCTGCCGAGTATGTCCCTTAAATCAGAACAAGATATATAATTACCTATATAATCTTCTTTAAAAATTGACTTATACGCACGTTGTTTATGAAGTATTGTACTATAAAACATATTTGCACGCACCTTGTCGTCACCGTCAAGAATGTCAAATATAGAATCATAATATGTGTAATACTTTTCTGTCATATAATCAAAAAAGAAAGCTCACCTGTCAAAACAAGTGAGCTGTAAATATCTATCATGCAAAGATTGCTACCTCTGTAGCCAAATTTTTCTATTTTAACGAATCCTTGCATGTTATAACTGTTAAGTTAGAACGCAAAGATAAAAACAATTTTATTAAGTTCCAAATAAAGGTAAAAAATAATAAAAAAAGACCGCCACAGGAGCTTTAAAACTTACCTACGCACAGTGAGGTATCTCCCTTCTTATTCGCATTGCCTAATCATTG
>CAZMDL010000035.1:0-3435 GCA_964565285.1 uncultured Candidatus Saccharibacteria bacterium | reverse complement strand
TGTAAGAAGAACTCCCTTCGGGATACGTGCACCAATTTCCAAAAACTTTTTCGGGTTTTTAAGAAAATCTACAATTTCTGAAAGTTCTTGCTTTGCTTCTTTTGCTCCAGCGATATCTTTGAATGTTACTTTATTATTTTTGTCTGATGGGTCAGTGACACGTGCTTTTGATTGACCAAAGGTGAATGCCTGCATTCCCTGCCCCTTTGCTTGTCGTGAAAGAAACCAGAAAAATGCGACAACTATAATGATTGGGAGAACGATCGGAATAACGTTAAGCATCCAAAATCCAATACCATTGTCTGTCGAGACTGTAATCTCTGTACCGGCAAGTTTTTCAGTAGTGACACCGTAGTTTTTTAGAGTTTCAGAAAGTGACGCTTCAATTTCTTTCTTTGATGTAAGTGTTGAGTCGTCTTTTAGATGCACAGTGAGCTTGTCTCCTGCTACCTCAATAGACTTCACCTCTCCAGCACTCACCTGCTTTGCCACTTCAGAAATCGAAACATCCTTACTCTCACTCATACCACCAGTGACCACAATATATGCAGCGGAAATAAGCATGAAAATAATGATTGCAATCGCAATATTTTTCATAAACTTTGGAGCTTCTGGCTGTTTGCCTCGTGGAGGAATCTTACCGCCCGGTCGCCCATTTTTTTGATTAAGTGGTGGCATATTATAGTACGTGATTAGATTAACAATTTTGGTACCTAACTATAACACATTTATATCATGGGAAGTAGGTAAACGAAAAAGCATCCTCTTGAATGCTTTTTCGACTTGTGGAGATGGGCGGTGTGAGTCACGAATCACTAAATATTTTTGTTCGTCTAGCTCTCAAAAAGATGGGGAGTAATGAACCTACAACTCTCGCCTCGCCGTCGCTCGTCTCGGTCGCAGGCCACCCCTCGTGGTTTGTCGTGCTCGACAAACATCACTGCGGTCGGTTCGTTGCCCGCGCGAGCAAAGCAGTTTGCTCGCTCCCATCTCCACATTAAAAAAGAACCCTTTCGGGTCTTTTTTAATGTGGACTTGTCAGGGAAAACATTGAACCGCCTAAAATCATACTTATCTAGCTTCTGGGACTATTATCAAACTAGTATTCAATTACAGAAAGCTCTTGAATTTGCTTAGTGTGAAGATGTATTAGAGCCACAAGTAAGGTATACAACAGTAAAGATATGTGATGGTGTTGAAATAGGTAGTGTCAATAAAAGTAAAGTGTAATATAATATGCTTACCGTGGAGAAAAAGGATTTTTATACATCCCAGCAAGTAGCTGAAAAGCTACAGGTCAATGTTATGACCATTTATAGATATATCGAAGCTGGCAAACTTAAGGCATATAAGTTTGGAAAAGAATTTAGAATATCCTCCGCAGAATTTGAGAGGTTTCTTAAAGATAATGAGGTCAAAAAATAGCATTTATGAATAAACTAAAACAAAAACTAGAAAATATACTGAAGAAGGAAGATTCATTCCTCGATTCTGAGACAAAGGAAGTTAACTATTCCAAGGTTAAAGATTCAGCAGACAGGATTGATGAAAAATTGATTGAGTTACTTGTCAGCGATGAGGAAATGAAGAGTAAGTTTTTCTCTAAGGTTAAGGATGTTTTTGTTTTTAATGTTCAAAATTTCAAATTCTTCTTAGATGAGAACAAGATAAGTAATTCATATACTAAATACTCAAATCGAATTGGTTTGTCTGATGGAAGTGGTTATATAAAAAACCACAATGAAGTAGTGTTAGATTTTCCATTCAAAGATTGTGTTCTTGAAGGTGGACAAAGTACGGAAGAAGGGATTGATGCCTTCTTTGAATACTCAGATGATGAGGGAATCTATAAAGAAAAAACCGTTAAAAGAGATGAAATCTTTTTTAATCAAATACTTGCTCAAGATGAAATTGACAGACTTTTTGATAAAAAAGCCCTCGTTAACTGGAGACGCTATACCAAAGACAGTGGTGAAATGGGTGTTTTAGTAGATGGGATTAGCAGAGACAAGGAGACGAACAAAAAAAGAGGTGTTTCTGATGACACGATTACAGAAAACTTACTAATTGAAGGAAATAACCTTATTGCTCTTCATAGTATAAAAAATGAATTTTTAGGTAAGGTGAAGATGATTTATATTGACCCGCCTTACAATACAGGCGGTAGTACAGATATATTTACCTACAATAATAGCTTCAAGCACTCTACTTGGTTAACATTTATAAAAAATAGACTAGAAATCGCTAAGGAGCTTTTAAAAAACGATGGTTTTATTGCTATCACTATAGACCACGAAGAGTTGTTTTATTTAGGAGCGTTGGCGGATGAAATTTTTGGTCGTAAGAATCGAGTGGGTATAGTTACGATTTATATCAACCCAAAAGGAAGACAGCACGAAAAATTCTTCTCTGCTTCCACAGAGTATATGTTGGTATATGCAAAGGATATATCACAAGCGAAATTCAATATTGTAACAATAGATAAGACTGATTCTGAAAGCTTTAATCTTGAGGATGATGAAGGAAAATATCGCCTAGAGAAATTTATTCGTGCAAGAACAAATACATTACGTGAAAATAAACCAAGTTTCTGGTATCCAATCTACGTTAGTAAAGACTTAAAGGATATAAGTCTCGAAAAGAAGCCAGGTTATTCAGAGGTGTTGCCTATTCAAAATGGCAGAGAATTTTCTTGGAAAACAAAAAAAGATACTTTCCAGAAAAGAAATAAAAATGGTTTTTTTGTGGCTCAAGTTTTTAATGGTGAGCTTCAAATTTTCCATAAATATCGAGAGCAACAAGTGTTAAAAAACATTTGGACAGATAAAAGATATTTCCCTGAATTTCAAGGGACAAATCTTTTGAAGAAGATACTCGGTGAAAATCGTTTTAGTTACCCAAAATCACTGTATGCCGTACTTGATACTCTTAAAATAATGACTAGTGGAAGCGATATTGTGCTTGATTTTCACGCTGGTTCGGGGACAACAGGACACGCCGTTCTGGAGTTAAACAAGGAAGACAATGGTAACCGAAAATTTATTCTCATAGAACAATTAAGTGAACACGCTGATATTTGTATAGACAGGTTATACAAAGTGCTGGAAGCAGATAACAGTGATTCGTCATTTATTTACACGAGGTTAGCTCAGTGGAACGAGGAAGCAAAAAAAGAAATAAATAACGCAAAAGATTTAAAATCTCTAGAAAAATTACTCGATTCTCTCTATGAGAAATACTTCTTAAATTACAGTGTAAGGATTAAGGATTTTAAAGAAAAAATAATAAAGGAAGAAGAGTTTAAAAACCTCAAATTAGAAGAGCAAAAGAGGATGTTTCTTACTATGCTCGATTTGAACCAGATGTATGTCCAGAAAAGCGAAATGAAGGACAAGAGATTTGGTATTTCTTCTGAAGACCAGAAACTAACGAAAG
>CAZMDL010000034.1:0-1768 GCA_964565285.1 uncultured Candidatus Saccharibacteria bacterium | reverse complement strand
TGATAGAAGTTGATAAAAAGCTAGCTGATTTTGACGGCGCTAAAATGCTACTTCAAATCCACGACTCAATATTAGTTGAGTGCGTAGAAGCAGATGCCGAAAATATATCCAAAATGATGAAGCAAACAATGGAAAGCGTCTACAAACTTCCAGTCAAACTAAAAGTAGACTCTAGTATAGGCAAAACCTGGGGTGAAATATGATCCCAGATCAAACGGATCTTTGGAATAATAAACATTCAAAAGGCGAGCATTCTAGTTTTGACGAAATCCCCAGCCCGTTTGCTCTAGTAGTTGAAGAAAAGCTTAGCAAGAGTAGTTTGGATATTTTGGATCTAGGGTGTGGTGTTGGCAGAGATTCTTTATTTTTTTCAAAAAAAGGGCATAAAGTTACGGCTGTTGATCTATCAGACATTGTAATCAAAGAAAATAAGATAAGATTAAAATCTTATGATATTGATTTTATGATTTTTGATATGCAGGATGATTTTAGTTTTTTCAACCAAAAATTTGATCTTATCTATTCTTACCTGGCCTTGCATTATTTTAACCATGAAACTACACAAAAAATTGTTAATAATGTACACAGAACTCTAAGTAGTAATGGGTTATTTGCATTCGCCTGTAAGTCTGTAGATGACTTTCATTATGGCAACGGTGAAGAAGTAGAGAAAGATGTTTTTGTATCTAAAACAGGCCACGTGAGACATTTATTTTCCGAAGAATACATAAAAGAAATATTATCGAATGGTTGGAAAATTGAATTCCTAGATCAAGTTGATGAAGTGTATTCTGGTCAGAAATCATCAATAATTAGATGTATAGCGAGGAAAGTTCAAAATGCCTGAAATTGTTTTGAGAGTTGCTGCCAAAGCAGTTATTGTTAACGATAAAAACGAAGTCTTAATTGTAAGAGAGGCAAATACCTATTCGGATTCTACCCAGCTAGGCAAATATACATTACCTGGGGGCAGAATCAATTTAGGCGAAAAGTACTTCGATGGACTAAAGAGAGAGATTTTAGAAGAAGTTGGGCTTGAAATTGAGCCAGTTAAGCCGATAGAAATAGGTGAATGGCACCCAGAAATTAATGGAGTTAAAAATCAAATAATCGCCATTTTTTATCTATGTAAAGCAAAAAATACTGACATAAAGCTTAGTGAAGAACATGATTCATTTGCTTGGGTAAGCCCAGATAAAATAGATGAATATAGTGAACAGTTGGTAGACGAAAATATTCTAAAAAAATATTTTAATGTATAATTAGATTAATGAATAAACTAAATAGCTCAATTATTTTGCTAGCGCTCGCGGGAGAAGTTTCGGCGGCTTAGTTTAATTTTATTAAAAGAAAATCATTAGCCGCTTTAAAAAAGCGGTTTTTTAATTAAAAGGATAATAACTATGTATAAAATGTCAGACTTTGGTCAAAAAATAACCCAGGACGCTGGAATTTTAGAACTGATGGACGATTTAGGGCAGGCTATGAGTGGTGCTATCAAGCCGGTGGCTATGTTTGGCGGTGGCAACCCAGCTATTATTCCGGAAGTAACCAATATTTGTGAAGAAGAATTATTGGCAATTGTTAAAGATAAAGAATCTTTAAAAAATTTGTTTGGAGTTTATGATACTCCACGCGGAAATGATAAATTTTTATCAGCTATAACTGAATATATTGGTCATAAGTTTGAACTAAAAATAACCGAACAAAATGTTGCGATTACACCAGGATCTCAGGCAGGATTTTTTATGCTTTTTAACATTTTGGC
>CAZMDL010000033.1:0-3320 GCA_964565285.1 uncultured Candidatus Saccharibacteria bacterium | reverse complement strand
AATTATATACGCAAATGAAAATTCAAAAAATTTTTCGCTTACTCGAATCAGCTTCTGATGCTGAAATTCTTCAAGATCGCATTATTTTATGCATGGGTGAAATTCAAAAAATAGAAGAATCTATTCGTAAGGATGAACTTGAACTAATTAAAGAAATAAAAAACATTTTTCATAAGGACCCAAGCCTAAAAGAAATGCATTTATTTTTTAATTTAATAGTTAAAAGGCATCATGATGATCCTCCGTATGAAGATAATTTGCTCAATACTATTTGTATGCAAATTGCTGAATCTATTCGTGTGTTGTATTCACAGCCAGAAGATAAAAATAATGGTTTTGTGAATTGGGGTGGGTCACATTATACTATTTCTTCATCAGAGATAGAAAAGAACTTTGGTATTAAGTCTGGGGAATTACTTGAAGGTTTGTTTGATAAATTCAATAAGGCTATGGAGCCTTATGATGTTTCTATTAAGCAAATTAGTAAAGCTGCTACAGAAGTGGCACCCTTAAGTATTCATTTAAGAATTTTAAAATAATTAAAATCATGAGTACGAAAATTAAACTCCTCTTGAGTCCTATTTTGTTAATTACTGCGTTTATTTCATGTACCGTTGCTCATTTAACAATTGGATTAATTCCAGAAAATAGAATTCTAATTTTAGATTTGAACTTTTTCGAATTCTTATCATTAGGATTATATTTTTTACATTTGATACATTTGTGTTTTGTAAATTTAACATTAATCAAACCCTATTTAGCTACTATCATATTAGCTTACTTAGGGTTTTGCACCGTTAAATATCAATATGAAGAATTATATCTTTTAGTTATTCATATTGTCTGTTACTTGTACTTTTTTTATATTTCTTTTAGTCTTGCAAAAAATTTTAAAGGAAGTATTTAAAAATATTTTCAATTAATTTAACCCTGTATGTGTAAACATACAGGGTTATTTTTATGTTAAAATATTTTGTATGTATATAAAGCTTAGGATTATAACAAATTCAAAAAAGGAAATAATAAATAAAATATCTAATGATCATTATCAAATAAATGTAAAAGAAAAAGCTGAACGCAATATGGCTAATACACGTATTATTGAGATAATGTCTGATGTTTTAAAGATTTCAAAAAAGAGTATAAAAATAATAAGTGGTCATCATAGCCCAAGTAAGATAATCTCTGTAAATATTCCCGAATAATTTCATGATATAATATGTATTATTAGCTTAAAGAATATTTTATGAATATAAATATAAAGGGGACTAATATTGAATTTACCGATGCTATATCTAGTTATGCACATAAAAAGATAGAGTCTTTTGCCAAGTTTTTGGAAAGTGGTTCTCACGTATACATGGAAGTAGGTAAGACAACTAATCATCATAAAAATGGTGATATCTATAAAGCTGAAATTGAAATAAAGAATAAGGGAGAAAAATTCTTTGCTATGATTGAGACGGATGATTTATATAAAGCTATTGATATGGTTAAAGATGAAATGATTCATGAATTAACACAAAATAAAAAACGAAACAGTACTATGTTTCGAAGAGGAGCTCGAAGTGTAAAGAAAATGCTTAAAGGTCTATCAAAAAGAAATCCTTTTACTTCAAAATACTAAAATCAATTTCTTTCTTGCCTTCTGGAATAACTCGTTCAATGATGAACGAGTTATTTTCGTATCGAGCTTTGGTTATTTTGATTCTTTTACCGTCTTTAAAAAAGAATACACCAGGCCAGTGTTCGTACGCTCTGTATTTATTGTAGTTAGTTTTTGGGTTATCGTTTAAATTTATTTCACCATCTTGTTTTTGTATTTTAGTGCAATATGTTGCTTCTGTTTCATTCTGTTTTATTAGTGTTATTTTATGTTCAATATATAAAGGCAGTATTTCTATGAGTAATTCTGCACCTTCTTGTATGAGTATTTGTCGTAAATATTCTTTCTTTATTGTTTCACCTATATTAACTTCTTTTGTTGCTATTATATCTCCAGCATCCATCTTTTTTACCATTTTTTGTATAGTAACGCCTGTTTTTGTGTCACCATTTAGTAGGGCAGATTCTACTGGTGAGGCACCTCGATACTGAGGTAGTAGGGAATAGTGAATATTTATAGTTCCATATTTTGGAATATTAATTATTTTTTCTGGAAGAATTTTCCCATAAGCTACTACTATTGAAAGTTCTAAATTTAGATTTTCAAATTTTTTTATAAAATCTTCGTCGATTTTTTCTGGAGTCAATACAGTAATATTATATTTTTCTGCAATAACTTTAGTGGGTGAAGGTGTATTAATTAACCCACGTCCTTGGGGTTTATCAGGATTAGTAATTACTAATGATGGTATATAACCATTATCAATAAGTATTTGGAGTGTATTGCTTGCTGTATTTGGAGTTCCCCAAAATGCAAAATTAATTAAATTCTTCGTTTGCTGTGGATTCATGTATGTTTTTTGCTTTATCGATAAATAATATACCATCGAGGTGATCTATTTCATGTTGGAATATGTGTGCTAATAACCCACTACCATCGAGTTTGAATTTTTCTCCTTTTTCATTATATGCTTCAACGCTTGCTTTAGTTGAGCGTCGTACATTTCCATATAAAGGACGAACAGATAGGCAACCTTCTTTTAGAAGTTTACGATCTTTAGACATTTTTAAAAATACTGGATTTATAAAAACCATATCATCGTGTTTTATATTTTCTTGTATTTTTCCACGAATGAAATCTTCATCAAATACTTTTCCTGACACAACAAATATTCTAAGAGAAACATTGATTTGAGGTGCAGCTATTGCCACACCATCATCTTGCGATGATAGAGCCTTTTTCATATCGGCTAGAACTTTTTTTATTTTTGGACTTGTAATATCCTTTAGTGCTACAGGTTCAGCAATTTTTCGCAATGTTGGATGGCCATTTTGAATAATTTCTATCATTATTTTATTTCTTTAAGATAATCTAATAGCTTACTTAACTTTATTGTTTCTTGAGAGCGGTTTGTCATGTCGCGAACAATAACAGAACCTTCAATTGCTTCTTTTTGACCAAAGATTAATGCCCAACGCATTCCTAGCTTCTCTGCTGTTGCAAGTTGTGCTCCTAGATTATCTTTTGAGAGTGATTGTGCTATTGGAATCTTTGCTTTACGTAGAATTTCAATTACATTAAGAGATTTTAATTTTGCGTCAAAACCGAGTTGTATAAAATACATTTTTGGTTTTTTACTAATTCTTGGGCATAGTTTTTCACACCATGCAGAATCTATTACACGGTCAACTCCAATCGCAGCACCCATTGCAGA
>CAZMDL010000032.1:0-3470 GCA_964565285.1 uncultured Candidatus Saccharibacteria bacterium | reverse complement strand
AAACTCATCATCTGATTCTTCGTTAGAAAAATTAAATTCAGAAGACAGAACATCATCTATGGCTTGGAAGAATACCGGCCATTCTTCTTTTTCTTTTAAGATTAATTCATCTTTATCAATATGACTATGAGCTCCATAATCCATCGCCACAAGATTTGATTCAATCTTATTTGAAATCGAAATAATCTTAACAGAAGGCAATGTTTTCTTTATCTGATGAATATACTCATGAAAATGATATTTAGAATTTTCTAAATCTTCTTCTAAAATTAAAACTACATTTAAATTAGAATCTAATTTCCTAAGTAAGCTCAAACATTCATGTGGCTCCTTAAATGAATACATATAAGCATTTCTTCCGAAAGCATTATACCTCTTATTTAAAGCCTTATTAAAAAAATAATTAATCCTTGCTTCTTCATAAAGCAAAATAAAAACGTTGTCGGTTAAAATTTCCATCTATAATTATAAAATTTATTTGTTTTTATATACAATACAGTATAATATGAAGATTGTCAATAAATTACTTCAGTTTATTTATTATTTTCATAAACTGATCATTACGATCATACTCATTTATAAACATACCAAAAGAAGCAAATGCAGGAGAGAACAAAATTATGTCACCCTTTTTTGCTTTAGATAAAGCCTCAGATACAGCATCTTTAATATTATTTACTTTTGTAATTTCTATTTTAATTTTCTGATTTAAGAGAGCATGAGTTCCTGTAGTGTTTTCGTTATTTAATAATATAAGATTTTTACAATATGAATTTATCTTACGAGCAAGAATAGTAGTATCAGTACCCTTATCTTTACCTCCACAAATTAAAATAATATTTTTCTTCACAGAAGACAGAGCTTCAAGCCCTGCAATAGTAGCTTCAACTGTAGTTGCATTATTATCATTGTATATTTTTATACCATTAAATGTCTTTACGTACTGTAAACGCCCTTCTACACCTTTAAAGTTTTTAACTATATTTTGAATTTTACTTTTTGGTATATTAAACACATCGGCGACTTTTATAGCACAAGCCAAATTCCCCTCATTGTGTTTACCCATTATTACAGTTTTAAATAAACTTGCTTCTTTTTGATTTGCTACAAGTATTTTACTTTTTATATCTTTAGGTAAAAGCTTTTTTATAGGAGGAAGTATTACAAGAGTGTCGCCTTTTTTCTGATGAAGGAAAATATTTGCCTTATCATTAAAATAATGAGCCATATCATTTTTATAATAATTCATATGATCACGCATAAAAGTAGTAAAGACAGAAATTTGAGGAGAAATTTTTGATTCACCAAAACCTTGCAACTGCCATGAATCAAGTTCCATAACCAAAATATCGTGAGCTTTTACTTTCTTCAAAAGTGGCAAAGTAGATCCACCACGCACATTACCACCAAGATATACTTTTTTATTTAAAAACTTTTCATTATTTTTTAGAATTTCATAAATAAGCATCGTAGTCATAGTCTTGCCACGAGTACCAGTAATACCAACTATGGTGACCTCTGGTATACATTTTGCAAATAGTGAAGCATCCATTTCAATCGGAATATTATTCTTTCTTGCATGAGCTATATATACAGAATCAAATGGCACACCAGCGTTTTTAATTATCATGTCGCGATTTGTAAAATCCTCTAGGCGGTGTTCGCCTAAAACAAATTTAATATTTTTAAATTTTGAAAGCTTACTAACAGAAGAAGAGAGCTCTTCTTTTGTTTTTAAATCAGTAACAATTAAATCTGCCCCACATTCTGCAAGGAATTTAGTATAACCAAGCCCTCTACCCAAAAGACCTAAGCCCATGATAGTTATTTTTTTACCTTTATAAAATTGTTTGTAGTTTTTCATGTTTTATAATAAATGTTTCTTTAATTCTTCCATATCATCAAAATGTGTTTGCACGCCTTTTACTTCTTGATACTTTTCATGCCCCTTACCAAGGACCACAACATAATCTCCTTCTTCTGCAAAACTACACGCATTTGAAATAGCTTGATGACGATCCACAAATACATGTACCTTATCTTGAGGCAATGTTTCAATACCCTTTTTCATATCATCTATGATAGATTCTGGAGATTCACTACGAGGATTATCAGAAGTAAGAATTAAAATATCAGAAAAAGCATAACCAATACCAGCCATAATAGGACGCTTCAAGCGATCACGATCACCCCCAGCACCCACAACTGTGATAATCTTATTTTTATTTCCACCTCTTAATTTATTTATAGTATCGAGTACATTTTTTATTGCATCAGGACTATGAGCATAATCCACAATAGCTGTAATATTATTTTTATTTTTAAAATAATCAAAGCGCCCTTCTGCCGGCAATAGTTCTTTCATAATCTCTCTTACACGACCACGATCTTCATTAAGTAAAACAGCCGTAGCATACACAGCAAGTGTGTTGTACATATTAAATTCACCGATTAACCTTGTCTCTAAGTGTTCAGTAAAATCAGCTTCTTCTTTAAGTGAATAAGTATATTTCTTTGCTTGTGTTTCTGTAAGCATATAATAACCACTTTGGTCATCAATATTCACTAAAGCAAAAGAATCCAAAGGCAACATATCGAAAAATCCTTTTTTAGCATCTTTATAATTTTCTAAAGTGCCATGGTAATCAAGATGGTCATGTGTAAGATTTGTAAACACCCCACCCTTAAAATCAATTCCTACAATTCTTTTCTCGCAAACAGAATGAGAAGAAACTTCCATAAAACAATATTCGCAACCTTTCTCTACCATTTCCGCAAGAATCATATTCAAAGAAATAGCATCTGGTGTAGTTCTTACTCCTTCAATCTTTTCTGTACCTATAATAGTACCAGTAGTGCCAATCATACCTACTTTATATCCAAGCTTAGTAAACAATTGATATAGTAATGTAGTAATAGTTGTTTTACCATTTGTGCCAGTTGTACCAACGAGCTTCAATCTACTTGAAGGATTGTCATAAAAAGAAACAGCCACTCGCGCCACAGCATCATGACTATCGTTAACTTTTAAATACACAATACCCTCTTTGTAATCATTTAAATCATTTTCATAAATAATTGCTTTTGCTCCATTTTCAATAGCTTGAGTAATATAATTATGACCATCCACAACATTACCCACCACAGCCACAAACAAACCACCTTCTTTTACAAGGTTAGAATTTAAATAAATAGAAGAAATCTCAATATCAGTATTCCCCTTTATTTCTAAAATATCTATATTTAAAATTATGTCGGAAAGCTTATGCATAAATGGAGTATAGCAAATTATTGTATTTTTTGCCTTTTTAGTGTACTTTATAAGGGTATCTATTGATATTTTGGGAGATCGTCTAACGGTAGGACAGAGGCCTTTGAAGCCTTTAATCTAGGTTCGATTCCTAGTCTCCCAGCACGAAATTAAAATCACCGTTTTCGCCAAAATGCGGAGCGTCGCAAAGCGACGCGAC
>CAZMDL010000031.1:0-4838 GCA_964565285.1 uncultured Candidatus Saccharibacteria bacterium | reverse complement strand
GTTTTAATTTTATTGGTTTTTTGCCACATAAAAAGGGTAGAGAAACTTTATTTAAAGAAATTGCTTTATCAGAAATTCCAGTAGTTTTTTATGAATCAAGTCATCGTATACTGAAAGCTCTGTCATCGCTTGTGGAATATTTAAAAGAAGACAGAAAAGTAATGATCGCCCGTGAAATTACAAAACAATTTGAAGAATTTAAATCTGGTAATGCTAAAGAATTATTAGAATATTACACATTAAATCCCGTAAAACAAAAAGGGGAGTTTGTTGTTATTGTGGAAGGTAAGTAAATTATTGTATACTATGAATATGAAAAAAGAACGTACATTGTTTATGCTAGGTATTTGGGTAGCTATTTTACCGTACCTTGGTTTTCCAAATAGTTTTAGAAAATTTTTATTTATTATTTCAGGAATTATACTTATATACCTATCTTATGGTTTTAGAAAAGAAAAACGTATTGCCCAAGCTTTATTAAATTCTAATAAGGAGTCTGAACATCTTCCTATGAAAACATTTATAGATAACATGACAATCCCAAGATAATATGAAGCATAAACGCCTTATAATTTTATGCTCAATCTTAGTATTATTAATTGTATTTAAATTTTTGTACCCTTTTAATTTTTTAAAAGATGTTGGTTATATTGCTTCTGATACCCATACAAAAAATATAGAACAATTAGATTCTGTAAATACTACTCCTGTTATTGTTACAGGTTCCAATGCACCCATTAGTCATTTACCTACGCCTACTAATGTAAAAGCTGTTTATATTTCATCATGGGTTGCTGGTTCTCCTAAACTTCGTGATCGTTTAATTACTATGATAGATGAAACAGAATTAAATACTATTGTTATTGATGTAAAAGATTCAACAGGGCGTATTGGTTTTTCTGTAAATGATCCAGAACTTGCGAAGATGAAAACAGTAGAAACTCGAATAAAAGATATTCGCGCATTAACTAATTTACTACATAGTAAAAATATCTATATTATTGGGCGTGTGGCTGTATTCCAAGATCCTTATCTAACAAAATTAAAACCAGAATGGGCAATCACAAGAAAAAGTGATGGTGCTGTGTGGAAAGATCGTAAAGGTTTGTCGTTCTTAGATCCAACAAAAAAAGAAGTTTGGGAATATACTGTTGCTATAGCTAAAGAAGCATACGCTAATGGATTTGATGAAATAAACTTTGATTATATTCGTTATCCTTCAGATGGAAATATGAAAGATCTTAATTATCACTTAAAAGAGGGGGCAACTCGCTCAGATAACTTAGAAGCTTTTTTTACTTATCTTCATGGTGAAGTAAAGAAAGAAAATAATATTCCAATGTCGGCTGATATATTTGGTCTTACAACAGAAGTTAATGATGATATGGGTATTGGTCAAGTCTGGGAAAAGGTAATCCCTTATTTTGATTTTGTGGCACCTATGGTTTATCCTTCACATTATCCAAATGGTCAGTATGGCTTTAAAAATCCAGCTGAGCATCCTTATGAAGTTATTACACATTCAATGAAAGGAGCCATATTAAAGACTAATAAAATGCAAGGCCAGGATATTCATAAAATTCGCCCATGGCTACAAGACTTTAATTTGGGAGCTAAATATACAAAAGAAATGGTTCGTGCCCAGATTAAGGCTCTTAATGATCAAGGCTTAGAGTCATGGATGCTTTGGGACCCAAGAAATGTATATACAAAAGATGCTCTTGAATTAGAGCCTAAACTCTGACATAATAAGCATAATGAAGAAATATAGAATTAAAATATTAGTTGGCTTAGGGGCAATTGTCGCTTTTTCTATTGTTTTTGTTTCTGGTTTGTATATAGGTTATTCTCGTAAACCTAGTATTGAAAAGGTTGTTTCTGTCGCAAACAAAGAGCAACCAGCTACAATAGATGCAGATTTTGAACCTTTTTGGAAAGTTTGGAATATTTTAAATGATAAATCTATTTATGCTAATAAAATAACAGATCAATCTCGTGTTTGGGGTGCTGCTTCAGGACTTGCTTCATCATTAGGTGATCCATATACTGTATTTTTTGGACCAGAAGAATCTAAATTATTCAATGAACAAATTCACGGTTCTTTTAGTGGTATTGGGGCTGAGATTGGTATGAAAGATAAATTACTTACTGTAATTGCACCATTAAAAGATACTCCAGCATGGAAAGCAGGTATAAAGAAGGGTGATAAGATTTTAAAGATAGACAATAAAGATACTTCTGAGATGACTATTGATAAGGCTATTAGTTTGATTCATGGGAAGCAGGGTACAGTGGTAACTTTGGTTGTATTACGTGAAGGTGAAAAAACTACTCGTGAATTTAAAATAACTCGTGATAATATTGATATTCCTACAATTGAAACAGAAGAAAAAGGTGATGGGATTTTCTTGATTAAGTTTTATACTTTTTCTGAGAATTCAGCCAAACTTTTCCAAGATGCATTACAAAAATTTATAAATTCTGGTGATCATAAATTAATTGTAGATCTTCGTGGTAATCCTGGTGGCTATCTTGATTCTGCGATTAATATTGCTAGTTGGTTTTTAGATGAAGGTAAGCCTATAGTAATTGAAGACTTTGTAAATGGAAAGAAACAGCAAGTATATAGAAGTCATGGCCCAAGAGTATTTAATGATAGTTTGAAATTAATTTTACTTGTTGATGGTGGGTCAGCTTCTGCTTCTGAGATTCTTGCTGGGGCTTTGAAAGAAAATAAAATAGCTACATTGGTGGGTGAAAAAACTTTTGGAAAAGGTACAGTTCAAGAACTTATTAATGTTACCGATGATACAACTCTTAAAGTAACAATTGCTCGATGGCTTACTCCAAATGGAATATCAATTTCTGAACAAGGCTTACAGCCAAACATTATAGTACCTTGTAGTATTGATGATGCTAAAAAAGGAATAGATAATCAATTAAACAAGGCTATAGAATTATTAAAATTAGAGAAATAAATATGAAAGTGATTTTTTTGAAAGATGTACCAAAGGTTGGTAAAAGGCATGATGTAAAAGAGTTTGCTGATGGATATGCTCAGAATGTATTAATTGCCAAAGGTCTTGCCGAGCGCGCAACGCCACATGCTCTTGATAAACTGAATGCAATGAAAAATTCTCAAAAGAAAAAACAAGAAGAAGAGAATCTTGAGTTTGATGGAATCATATCTAAAATAAATAGTAGTAAGGTTATAATAAATGCACCAGCAAATGAAAAAGGTCATTTATTTAAATCAATAAATAAAAAAGAAATTAGTGATTCTATTTTTTCTGCAATAGGTTCTAAGGTTCCTGAAGAGTTTATTGAGATTGGAGTAATAAAAGAAATCGGTTCACACGAAATTACAATTAAAAGAAATAATAAAATAGGGAAGTGTAAGATTGAAATTTTGGCAAAATAAAAACCGTCTAGATGACGGTTTTTATTTTTATTTTACGTTTACAACTTTTTTAACTGAAGTAGTACCGTTGAAATTTGCTTTTCTTTTACTACTAAAAGAAACTGTTCCTTCTTTTAGGGCAAAAAGTGTGTGATCCTTACCCATACCTACGTTTAATCCTGGTAGAATTTTTGTACCACGTTGACGTATGATTATAGAACCATGCTTCGCTGTTTGACCAGCATAAAGCTTAGTACCTAAATACTTTGGATTTGAATCTGTGAGGTTTTTCGCCGAACCGCCGGCTTTCCTATGTGCCATATAAAATAATTCTCTTTACGAGCTATAATTGATCGTTTATAATTAACTTAGATGAGTATACATGATATTTCTAATAAAATCAAGGCTATTATACCTATTGACATAGATTCAATATTAATGTGTTGTTTGGTGATTTTTGTTGGAATATCAGCTTTTTTCCTTGGTCGTTTATCTGTACAGAAAAACGATTTAAAAATAGATAATTACAACCAAAGTAATACTATAGGGAATAATATTACAGCACAAGCTTCTTCTTATAGTGTTTATAAAAAAACAACAGGGAATAAATCTAATAGTAATATTTCTAATTTATCAAATGGTATATATGTTGCATCAAAACGTGGTAAACTATATTACAGGGTTGGTTGTGGTGGTGCAAAAAACATTGTTGAAATAAATAAAATTTATTTCAACTCTTCTTTGGAAGCAGAGAGAGCTGGTTATTCACCAGCCAAAAAATGTACACCTTAATATATGCGATTATTTTTTAATTTTCTTATAATTATATTTGTTCTCATTTCGGTTTATGTTGTCCGAAATGATATTTTAGTTGCTTATAATAAGGCTGTGTATTATACACATCATTATGAAGTTTCAAATAAATATCCTTTTGTAAAAACCAAAGGATCAATAGAAACAGTAGATACAAATTCTGAAATAAACAAAAATACTACGAGTGAAAAAACTTTTTTATCACAAACACCAGGACCTTTAAAAGTCTTAGATGACGTTTTGTCTATAAATGATTCTAACCTTGACTTAGAAGGTATCATTAAATGGACAAATCGTAATCGTGCAGATAATGGCTTACCTCCATTAGTAGAGAATTCCACCTTAGATAAATCTGCTTCTATAAAAGTTAAAGATATGTTTGATAAACAATATTTTGAGCACGTATCTCCGAGTGGTGTGGGGGTGAGTGATTTGGGCGGTAGTGTTGGTTATGAATATATTGTAATTGGTGAGAATTTGGCTTTAGGTAATTTTAAAAACAATGAATCTTTATTGAATGCTTGGATGAATAGTCCTGGGCATAGAGCAAATATTTTAAATAATCGATATACAGAAATTGGCGTAGGTGTAGCTCGTGGTATTTATAATGGTAAAGAAGTCTGGT
>CAZMDL010000030.1:0-4625 GCA_964565285.1 uncultured Candidatus Saccharibacteria bacterium | reverse complement strand
TATTTGGAATTCCATCAAAAGTTAAAGAAACTTTTTGTCCCAAAACAACACTACCAATATTTGATTCATTAATTTTAGCTTCAACATAGAGATTTTTTACATCCTCAAGTGCAATCACTTCTTTTTGTGTTTGAACTAACTCACCAACTTTATTATTGACCTGAGTAATAGTTCCCAAAGCGGGAGCTCTCAAAACAGTATTTTCAAAATTCGCCTGTGCAGATTGCAATGCACCTTCTGCAGATAAAATATCAGCCTCTGCTAAATCAATATCAGAAGGTCGTGCACTGGCTTTCTTTATAGAAAGTTCAGCGGTACGTTGATCTACAAGAGCTTGTGCACTTGCAACTACGCTGTCACGATTTTTTAAGGCTGTTTGATACGCATTATAATTTGTAAGATAATTTGACGCCTTTTTATTTGGGATAGAAATAATCCAGTCAGTAACAGCACCATTCATAGTACTTGGAAATTTTATATACAAACCACTATCTCCAAGAGGTTGGGTTGTTGTATTGGTTACTTGGCCTGAACCTGATGCAATACCAGAAACACTAAAAGTAGCACCGCTCCCAGTATAATAAATAGTAACGTGAATATCCCCCTCCTTACCAAGATTATAACTACCACTAATTATAGGCGCAGTGTAATCACTATTTGATGAAAGTGGTGTCGCCTCAGGAGTAGAATTTAAAAACGCTTTGTATGCATTACTTACTGCTAAATCCTGATCAGCAATTGTATTTATTAAATCTCTTTTAGCATTTGTAAGTGCAACTTCTGCCAATGTAACCTCTTCACTTGTGGCACCTTCAAGGATTTTCTTATATCGTGCTTTAGCAGAAAGCAAAGCCCCACGAGCTTGTGTTAGGCTTGCTAACTCAACCCCTTGATCAAGATTAGCAAGAATCATATTTGGCTTTACTGTGTCACCCACAGAAACTTTTATAGATTTAATAATTCCAGACTTATTAAAAGACAAAGAAAGATTTGTGTTTGACACAACAAGTCCAGAAGCAAGTACAGATTGAGAGAGATCAACCTTCTTCACCTTATCTTCTACATAATTTTTAGTATCAGTTGTAGTAAGAGATTTTACTATAATTAAAATAAAAATTACAAAAATCCCGACCACAAAGATTTTGCGTCGTAATGACCAAGATTTAAAACTAATTACGAATTTTTGTATTTTATTTTTCATATTATTTAATATCTAATAGCTCAACATCAAAAATTAAAGTAGCATTCGGAGGTATAACATTACCTGCACCACGTGCACCATAACCTTTTTCTGGTGATATAGTAAGTGTTTTCTTTTCACCAACCTTCATTCCAAGAAGACCTTCATCCCAACCCTTGATAACCATTCCTGCTCCAAGCTTGAAAGAAAAAGGCTCTACGTGACCAAACTTAGGATCTACATTAGAATCAAAAACAGTACCATCAGTTAAACGACCAGTATAATTCATAAATAATGTATCTCCATTTTTTGAAACTCTAGTATTTTCCATATTATTTTTATTATTTGTACTTTTTACAGTATCATTATTATTAATTGTTTTTACATCCTCTTCTTGTTTTGGTAAAACTTCGTTAAGATTTGGCTCTTTTTTATTTTTAAACACAGAAACTAATCCATACACTATCGAAATCAATAAAACTATAAAAATAGCGATAGAAAATATTATAGACATTTTATCTTTATCTTCTTTCATAAATATTAAATAAATTAGTTATTATAAACTGATTATAACATTATAAATACATAGCTCAAAAATTATTAAGATAATATGTTTTTATTCTCTCTTAGAAGATTACTTACCATACCAGCACGCAATGCATATAAAATAACAGCAATATCTATACCCTCTTGAATTAAAGCTCCAGTAAATGGTGGCAAATAACCAAAAGAAGCAAATACCATACCAACAAAAGAAAGACCTATGCCAATAAATATACCCTGCTTTGCAACATTAACTGAATGCACAGAAATTTTCCAAGCATCATAAACACGACTAATAGAAGAAGAAAGTAGTACTAAATCCGCACTATCACTGGCAGCAGTAGCCCCATGACTACCAATTGCAATACCAACATTAGCTTGTGTAAGTGCAGGAGCATCATTTACACCATCTCCAATCATAGCCACTTGTTTACCATCTTTTTGTAATTCTTTTATAACAGCCAATTTATCATCAGGCAGACAACTCGCTTTATAAGAATTAATAGAAAGAGTTTGTGCCACGTGCTGTGCAATTTCTTCTTTGTCTCCGGTTAATAACATTGTTTGTTTTCCTTGATTATGAATATTTACGAATAGCGAAGAAGCTTCACCACGAATCTCATCTTCAAAATAAACAACGCCTAGTAAATTAGAGTCACTACCTAGATAAACAGGGGTAATTCCCCCAGCACGATTCTTATCATGCATTTCTTTTATTTCATTTGAGACATTAATACCATTATTAACGACAAAAGAAAGTTTACCAAAAAAATATTTTTTATTTTCAATGATACCCTCTACCCCATCACCAAATGTCTCCTTAAAAGATTCTGGGTATACTAGCTGAGCTTCTTCTTTCTCAGCATATTTTACCAATGAATGAGCCAGTGGGTGCACAGATAATTGATCAAGTGAAGCAGACAATATCAAAACATTTTCTTTATTTATATCTTTATATATTTCAATCTTGTGAACCTTAGGAGTACCTAAAGTAACAGTGCCAGTTTTATCAAAAACAAATATATCAACATTAGAAAAAGCTTCTAATGCTCCACCATTTTTTACAATAATTCCACGTCGAGACGAAGCACTCATGCCAGAAAGAAAAGCAATAGGAGTAGCCAATATAAGTGGGCATGGGGTTGCAACCACGAGCACAGCAAGTAAGCGGATTGGATCATGAGAAAAAATCCAAGCAAGTATGGCCATAACAAGAGTAAGTAGTGTAAAAGATACACTATATTTATCAGCCATTCTTACAAACGGAGCTTTTTCTTCTTCAGCCTTACGAACCATTGCAATAATTCCTTCAAGACGACTCTCAGATAAAGGTTTAGTAGCTGTAATTTCAATCGGACTATCAGAGTTTGTGGTACCAGCAAAACAAGCATTACCTATCATTTTTTTTACGGGCATTGATTCTCCAGTCATAACAGATTCATCAACAAATGATTCTCCAAAAGCTACAACACCATCAACAGGAATAACCTCCCCAGCTTTAACAACAATAGTAGTTCCAACAACAACATCCTTACTCTCAATATCACGAATACCTGAAGGAGTTTTTATATGTGCACGAGTTGGAACCAAAGATAACAATTCAGATAATGCTTTTCTTGCACGTCTTTGTGCGTAAGATTCTAAAAATTCACCACCAGAAAGCATTAAAAGAACTATCAAACCTGGAACATATTCACCAAATATAAATGCCACAGAGAGAGCAAGCCCCGCTACAAGATCTACACCAAAATGCCCATGCCAAATACTTTTTACAATCTCAATCCATAATGGAATAGAAAAAATAAATAACACGTAAGGTATAAACACGGAGCTAAAACTAAAAATACCAGATAATTTATTTACTAATATAAATAACAAAAAAATAGCCACAATAAATGGTGTAATTTTTTTTATATTTGCTAATATTTTTTCTATTTTCATGTATAATAATTTATTTTAATTTTCCAGGTATATAACCATCATCACTATTTTCTTTATTTGTATCAAATTCTTTAAAATCTTCTGTATCATTTAATGTACGATTTATCCAAAAAGAATATGATGGATTCATAAATGCCACATCTAAGATAGCAATCATGGGAACAGAATAAGAATGTAAACCCTCAATAAATTTTTGCAATTTATCACTTAATGTTTTATTGGTAGTAAGCATAAGAATATACTGATCTACTTCTTCTATAGAATTCTGCCATGGATATATCGATGAAATAGCCCAAAAATCTGCACAAACTGCAAGGTGCTCTTTTATGGCGGATAAACCTAAAGAAGAAGCTTCTTCCCTACTTGCACAAGTTGTATATAAAAACACGACAGAATCCTTATTTACTTTTTCAGTAATCATAATAATTATTTTCTTTTGTAATTAACCATAAGCAACAATAAAAAGAAAGAAGCAGACAGTGCCATAACTGGAATAGTTACATAAGAAAATTCAAATACATAACGAGTAGCACAAGAAACTTGATTTACAGTATCGGCAGCACAAGGCAAAGTTGAACTTCCACCTCTTTCTATATATACATGATACAAAGAAGTAATTACACTAAGTAGAGAGAAAGCAATCGAGAAATCCACAAGTGACTTATCTTTCTTATATAATTCCATAGAAAATAGAATCAGCTGAGGATAAATAAATATTCTATTTAGATAACACAACTCACAAGGAGGAAAACCAATAACATTAGAGTAAAAAAGTGAAATTACTACAGCACCACAAGACACAAGGAAACCAAGATAGAATCCATACTCTCTAAAAAAAGAAAGTATAACATTATCCTTCTTTCCAAAAATCATTGTAAGTACCATTATTGCAATAAATAATTGCAATATAACCACACCGAGTGAAACAAACAAATTAAATGTATCTAAATAAGTTGGCATA
>CAZMDL010000029.1:0-4891 GCA_964565285.1 uncultured Candidatus Saccharibacteria bacterium | reverse complement strand
CAATGACCACCAAAAGTAAGGTAGCACCCTTTGTCATCACTTTCCATATTGGAGTAATCACTATCAACCATATTTTGATTTAGAGTTGCTGAGTGTGGTACGGAAATAAGTAAAGAATAGAATTGCTCAAAAAATGTTTTATTAAAATCATATTCTATTCCATACTGAGTAGGATCCCAATTATCACTCCACCAGCATTTATTACAAAACATTTTTGCTGGGTTAGTTTTAGAAAACCTAGATATCACAATGTCTCCGCAATTATCACACATTCTTTTATAAAGTGATTTTACATTACGAGTAGCCATTCTTTGCACATTTCTACACTCAACACAGAAGGTTGGAGCCGGGACTTTAATTTTTTCATAAAACACAAAATCTTCAATTTCAATTATGAAATCTTTTTTGCAATTCTGACAGATTTTAGTTTCTGAATTCATATATAAATTATACGATTACTCCACCGGCAAGACAAATTTTGCCATCGTAAATTACTACTGATTGCCCAGAGGAAGCTGTTGGGTCGGAGTTTTGGAAAGAAACTGTTAGGGTATTGTTCTGCTTGTTGTAAGAAGTAATAGTAACAGCAAGTAATTCACCGTGGTAGCGAACTTGGGCAGTATAAGATTTATGTAATTCTATTTCACCACGAACAACGACACGTTGCAGAGTAATTTCATTACTCTCTTTTTTATATTCATATTTATCGTGTGAGACAATAAGCACATTGCGAGCTATATCTTTCGCAACGATATAATATGGAGTGTCTTCTATCCCCTTTTTTGTAATAGTAAATCCGTGGCGTTCGCCAATAGTGTAAAATAATACACCATCATGAATACCAATAATTTCACCATTTGTATTTTCTACGTTTCCACTTTTGCTTTCTATGTAATGCTTGAGGAAATCTTTCATATCGAGAGGGCCAAGGAAACAGACACCTTGTGAATCCTTTTTCGTGGCAGTCGGAAGCTTATATTTTTCCGCCAATTTTCGCACTTCACTTTTTTGCATGTGACCTATTGGGAATAGTGTATGCGAAAGGTCTTCTTCTGTAAGTGTCCAAAGGAAATATGATTGATCTTTTGAAACATCTATACCTCGCTCCATGATTTTATTATCTGTTTGCGCATAATGCCCTGTAGCTATAAAGTCCGCACCGTAAGCTTTTGCAAATTGCCAAAACACGCCAAATTTCACTTCACGATTACACATTACATCAGGATTTGGTACTCGTCCTTTCTTATATTCTTCTATCATGTAATCCGCCACACCATTCTTATAAGCATCTTCTGCATCACATTCTAGAAATGGCACATCGAGATGAGCACAAACACGCATTGCATCACGACGCTCATCACGCCATGTACATTCGATAAACTCTGGTGTCCAGGTACGGATAAATACACCGACGACGTTGTAGCCAGCATCTTTTAAAATTGCGAGTGATACGGACGAATCTACTCCGCCGGAAACACCAACAAACACTGTTTTCCCTTTATTCTTCACTTATTTAAAATACATTAAATATGCTACTATGTCCATATGAAATACATTATGCTCATATTAATACTCCTTGGAATATCTATTCCATCTGCTCATGCAATCACTACTCCAGAGTATTCAATTGTTATCTCTGTTTCTACACAAACACTATCTGTCATGAAAGACGGCGTACTTGAAAAGTCATATCCGATTTCTACTGCAAAAAAAGGCGTGGGTAATATTTCTGGTAGTAATAAAACTCCACTTGGTGTGCATATAATAAAAGAAAAAATTGGAAAGAAAGTTCCCCTCGGTGGAATTATAAAAAAATTAGTATATACCGGAAAGAAAGCAACTATTCACACCGATGCAATCTACAGAGAAACAGATTTACTCACCACACGAATTCTCACACTTACAGGTACAGAAAAAGGAATAAATAAAGGTGGCAATGTAGATAGCTACAGTAGAGGTATTATGATTCACGGCACACCTGAAGAAGGTCTTCTTGGCACACCCGCGTCACACGGATGTATCCGAATGCGTAATAAAGATATTATTGAATTATTTGACCTAGTAAAAGCGGGTACAAAAGTTACAATACAAAATTAATTTTTACTCCAGCGAGCAAAAATTCCAGAAGGAAGTAATCTTTCACTATTCGATTCAGCAATAACAAGCTCACCCACTTCTACAGTGCCATTAAATGATTCCATAATGTCTTTTAAACAATTTTGGTATGCAATAGGAGAATAACCAGCAGTATATCCATTGATCAAGAAAAATAATGGATCATCAGAAAGAACATTTTTACATAAATTCATCAACGTCATAAAACTCTCTTCTATTTTCCATAGCTCATCTTTTGGGCCATGTCCAAAAGCTGGCGGATCCATAACGATAGCATCGTATTTATTACCTCTTTTAACTTCCTTCTTTAAAAAAGCTACACAGTCATCTACAATCCAACGGATTGGTTTTTCAGAAAGCAAAGAAAGCTCAGCGTTTTCACGAGCCCAAGCCACAGCAACTTTAGATCCATCTACATGACAAACTTCCGCTCCAGCCTTTGCACAAGCAAGCGATGCCCCACCAGTATAAGCAAAAAGATTTAATACTTTAATAGGTCTATTTTCTTTTTTTATAATTTTATCCATCCAAATCCAATTTTCTTTTTGTTCAGGAAATAAACCTGTATGCTTAAAAGAAGTTGGTCTTATCGCAAAAGTAAAATCACCAAAATTTATATCCCATTTCTTGGGAACGTTTTTTGAAAGTTGCCATGCTCCAGTTTTACCATTACGCACAAATATTGCATCAGCCCTACTCCAAGTTTCTTTTGAAGCTTTCTTTTTCCATAATGCTTCAGGGTCGGGTCTTGAAAAAACTATATTTCCATAGCGTTCCAATTTATAACCATCTCCTGAATCTAGTAATTCGTAATCTTTTGTTTTATTTGTGATTAAAATCATAATTATTTATTTAGAAAAATAAGCTTAGTAAATAATTCGTATAAAGCACGAGCATCAGCAAGTGCTGTATGTGCATTTTTATTTTGTATATTAAAATATTCACACAAACTCCTTAATGAATACTTTTCAACTTCGCGATTATCATGAAGCTTAGCAAAAGCCATTGTGATAGTATCCAAACGAAGATAGTGCATTTCATTTAATACTTGAGTTTTCTTGAATGCTCGGTCTATAAAAGACGCATCAAAACAAAGATTGTGAGCCACCATAATACAACCCTTAGTCTTATTTGCTAAAATTTTCATACCTTCTTCTTGTGTATAAGCAAATACCCAGTCTGACGGATCGTATTTATTTATACGAAGAGAAACAGGATCAGCATCTTCTATTCTCTCTGGTTTAATTTTTATTTCAAATTCATCAACCACAGTAAATACAGGCAATTCTCCTGACCAATCTTGATCAACCAATACACAACCTATTTCAATAATTTCATTTTTATCAAAATCAAGCCCCGTAGTTTCAGTATCTAAAAAAGCTAAGCGGTGTTTTATCATATTATCTTAAATATTTCTTTATATTTTCTTTATGTTCAGTAAAATTTCGAGCTAAGTGTATAATACCATGTTTATCATGAAGATAATAAAGATAAGGCGAATCAATAGGATTAATAGCAGAAGAAATAGCAAAAATACCAGGATTTGAAATTGGTGCATCAGGCAATCCTTTCGACTGATAAGTTACAGGTGCAGCATCTGCCTGCAAAGGCATTCCACTATTAAGTCTTTTATACAAAATACCAGAAACAATACCCATGTCATCATGTGTAGCTTCTTTTTCAAGCAAAGAAGCCATAATGATATATTGTTTTATTTTTCCTATTTCAGTTTTATCATTAAAATAAACAGAAGTTTTTTTATCAAAATTTTTACGCATGGAATCAAACACAAATGAAGGACTTACATTTTTTGTAAAAAAATAAGTATCTGGAAATAAATACCCCTCGTGATCCTTAGCTAAATTTAAAAATTCAGCTTTTTTAAATTGAGGAATTTTACTTACAATAATATCTGCAATTTGCATGTTGGTACTACCTTCAGGAATTGTAATTTTAATATTTTCTGCATATTTAACATGTCCTAAATATAAATTTACATGACGTACAATTCTATCTCGCATTTTACTACTTGATAAAATCAAAACAGGAATAAAAAGAACAATGAGTATAATTGTAAAAGATTTATTTTTAAATTCCATATATTATGAAGGCAAATTTGAAGGCGGTTTAGCAATCTTAGACTCAATACGACGAAATGTAGGTGTTTCAGATACCATACCAGGCAAATGATAGATAGTAGCAAGCTCTTCCACACTCATAACAAAAACATTTGGTCTGTGTGACGGCAAAAAGAAAGAAAAGATCTTTGGATAATCGAAGGAATATTGTATTGGTGGATGAAAAAATATACGAAGACGATACCAATCTGTCATTCTTCTTTTAATTTTATTGAGAGCAAGACCAGTAGGATCACTCCAAGGAGCATCAAATTGTGTAGAATTAACACGATTTAATTCATTAATAGATGGCTGAGCAAACTGTCTAAACAACAAACGTGCATCACGACGAAGATTCATAAATTCATCAAAAGTACAAAGAGTTTTATTTGAAAGTGTTACAACACGAATACCACAATCAAAATGAATTTGATTTGAAGTACGAGTAATAGCCTGAATCATAGGCTTAACGTGTTCTGGTGCACGCACATCTTTACCAAAGTCTGGTACGTCATCATTCTTTTGTGCTCTTGTGTACGGACGTAAATATTCTTCAATAAATTCTTTACTCGCCTCATAAAAATCAATATGCTTACCTGTAACATGACTATGATACATTTTAATATTCTGGCGAATAATTATTTGTATCCAAATTTGCT